>SBAV01000015.1 GCA_005239965.1 Methylobacter tundripaludum | reverse complement strand
GCCTCCAAATATTTGTTGACCAATAGATAATTGGGCAAATTGTCCAGGTGCAAGTTCAATATAACTTAGTAACTGATTTAAAATGAAAATGCTGTAACTGTTTATCAGTGGTCAAGAAAAAATCAGCATTGGCTTTAACAGCACAGGCACAATGCAGTGCGTCTTTAACATGTAAACCCAACGTTTGATAATGTTTAGCGTTAACTATAATGTCGTCCGATGCTGAAATCCAATGCTTGGATAAATTTTTCCATTTGGCTATTTCGTGTTTATGGGCAATATGCGGATTTTGGTCATTTTCAAATTGCAAAATATACGACCAAACCAAGCTATGCTGACCACTTAAAATTTGTTCCTGAACGTATAATTTTGCTTGAGTTTCCAGGTAAATACGGGAATGCGATTGTTCATCGTAAGGGCGATTAAAACAACAGTTATCAAGATAAAGCAACATAGCGGCTTAATCCTCCAAACTTTTCAGCATACTAACCGCCTCTTGTTCCAATGCCCAAAAACCCTGTAATAACTCGGCGGTGGGTTTGGGGGCTTGGTAGTGGTAAAAATACTTATTCGGCAAAATCTCATAACCCAGTGGTGCGCTGTCATCCCAACGGATAATTGGCTTGGCAATTTCTCGTTCTAAAAATGCTTGAATGTTTTCGCCATGCGGGATGTATTCGTTATCTTGTACATAATGGCGGTAGCAGTACTCCACAGCCGATAATTTTAAACCGTTGATAAAAGTCTTCTCAGCTGCGGCCTGGTCTTTTTTATCGATCCCAGTTAAGGCTTGCGTAAGTTCGGTTTTAAATAAAATCTTTATGGCTTTACGGTAAACCGTGTCGAAAACGTCTTCAGCTTGTAAGGTCAACTCAAGGAGCTTTTGCTGTTGGCCATCGCTTACCGTCACATAAAACACCAACTCGCTGGCGTAAAAAGTCTGTTCTTTTTTAATGTTGGCAGGTGTTAACGGTTTATCGTAAGGCTCCCGAATAAAAGCCGGTTGCTCGTGTTCATCGGTTTGCCAAAACACCACGCTGACTTTGTGATAAGCAAAATCAGAAGGCATAAACAGCTTGATTTTTACATTGTCTACCGTTTGCCAATGCTTCTGGTAAGCGTCTTTTACCCAGTGGCGGTGGCTTTCCGTCATCCGGTTACGTTTATTGCCAAAGGATTTGGGTTCTTTTTCGTACTGATCACGAGCATCAATGATTTTGACTTTGTTTTTATGGCTGTCGGGTTTGTTGTTACTCAATAACCAAATATAAGTAAAAATCCCCGTGTTATAAAATAACTGGTCAGGTAGCATCACAATGGTATCCAGCCAATCATTTTCTATAATTGAACGCCTGATCTCGCTTTCCCCTGAACCACAATCGCCATTGCTTAACGGTGAACCATTAAATACGATAGCAATCTTACTGCCGCCTTGGTCAACGGGTTTCATCTTGGCTAACATGGTTTGCAAAAACAACAACGCACCATCATTACTGCGTGGCATCCCGTCTTTATAACGTCCCTTTTCCTTATCAAATTTTTCCGCTTGGTCTTTGTAATCGCTCCAGGTCACACCAAACGGTGGATTACTCAGCATGTAATCAAAGCTGTCTTCGGGTTTATTGAGTTGGTCGCCTTTATCTTCTCGGCTTTCATCGTAAGGAATCAGAGAATTACCCAAATGAATAAAACTTTGATCTTCTTTTAACAGCATTTCTGCTTTGCAAATGGCATAGTTATGCGGTTGCAGCTCCTGGCCGTAAAGTGTTATCAACTTTTCAGCGGCCAGTCTTTTTTTAGGGTCTTTGATTTGATCCAGTAACTGGGTTTTGGCCACCGACAACATGCCGCCCGTACCACAGGCAGGATCATAAATAGCCAAGCTTTCTAAATCGCGGCCAAACTGAATATCCAGCAACTCAACCATCAGGCGAATTACCTCACGCGGGGTAAAATGCTCCCCCGCCTCTTCGCCGCTTTGCTCAGAAAAACACCGTAACAGCTCTTCGTAAACATAGCCCATTTCCAGATTAGAAAGCCGCGTCAAGCTTAAATCCTGGTTGGCGTATTGCTCAACAATATTGGGCAATCGTCCGCTTTTTCTCAGCTTGCCCAAAGTCTCCCTAAAGTTGAAATGGCCGATGATGCTTTCAATATTGGGTGAAAAGGCTTTCAGGTATTCACGGAAATTGGTTTCCAAAAGCTGTGAGTCTTCATTGGACAAGCTTTTTAGCGTCCAGTCGCTGCTATTCCAAAAACGAAAGCTTTTTTCCTTTTTTTTCAGACGCTCTGTAATTTGCTCAGGGGTTTCGTTTGGGAATTTTTGTTCAATATTGGCTCGTTCCTGATTACGCCATGTTTCCAATACGCATTCAATCCGGCGTATTGTGATCATGGGTAAGACGATGTTTTGATAGTCGTAGGCTTTAAATTTGCCGCGTAAACTTTCGGCTGATTTCCAAATCTCTTGAGCTAGGTTATTGAGTGTTTCTTTATTTTGCATGGTTGATGATGTGGGTGTGAATATCCGGCCAATGAGCTGGCTTTTTTGTCACACTATCTTACAGTGCTTGTTATATTTTAACCAAAATGATTCAACTATCATTTCGCTATACAACTGTGGCGGTCGAATACTTGCCCTGATTCGTATCGAAAACGCCACTGCAATATCGGGACTAATCTCGCCACGGCTTGCCCTATCAATAACGCACTGTCCGACATCTGCAAGAGTGTCATTAGTGGCAATATCAAAATTCACCACGTCCGATTGTGGCTTAAGACTGGCTAAGCCTTTATCAAGCAAGATTTTACATGCGCCCTGATCCCCTGCCCTTGCCTGATTGATCAGCACAGTAACAACGTCCGGCAGTGCGTCCTGTATTGCCTGCCGTAAAAGTTGCTGTGTTGTTTGCTGCCGTGGCCGTCCTTGGGGATTGCCGCTTGTGCCTGTAATGAACTTAGCCATGCCTGTTATTTCCTGTTATCTAAACCACTGCCGACCGTTTTTTAATCGAAACTGCGTCAATCATTTGTGGTTCCTGTGTGTAGCGTTGTTTTTAGCGTGGGGCATTTCATAGATCGGGTAATTGTCGTTTGCTGTTTCAAAGGTTTTTTCACCGCTGCTAAATTTGCTTATCGCAGGATTTAAAACCGATAAAACCGATAAAACCGATTCAGGGGTAATTTTTTCAATTTTCCAGCGTGCTGAGTTTGTTTTTAAAGTATCATCCACCACCAGCCGTGAACCATTCACCACGCGGCCTGAATGCCGCTTTATCCACCAGCCGAGTTTTTTCTTGTTAATCGTGCCATCGCGCTCAATCGCAAATTCCGGTAAAACGTCTTTCAGGTCATCATGCTTCAAACAATCCTCAGCAAATGTTTTTACTGCCGTTGCGTAAGTACCATACCGTTGTTCCCATGCCTCAATAAATGCTGCTAAATCCTCACGGTCTGGATCGTGCGCCATTGTTTCAAAGACACTGTTTGCAGGATCATCCAAACCTAACCACAGTAACGGCTGTCTACATATTTCGCTCCATTCACCATAAGAATTTAGCGGTTTAACCTCTGTTTTCGGCCTACTGGCAACGATCCAGGCACGAACGATAGTTAAGGCGGCGGATATGTACTGACCTCGATTTTTGCGAATTTCAGCCACTGGATTTTTAGAAAATTCACGGGTTGCAGGTGTTTCACATTGCGGATCAAGTTTTATCATTATCGTGCGTCGGGTCATGTCCCGCACTGGCTCTACATTGTTACCACTGCTTAAAAATAAAGTGCGTGTCCCCACTTCTGCCGTTTTTGATTGCCCTAAAATCCGACCACTCATGTATTCAGATGTAAGTGCAGTACAGAGCGACTTATGCGGGATCAGATCAGTGGTCAGGTTGTCAAATTCAATAACGGCGGGGGCAGTCAGCAACTCTGACAACAACAATTTACGCATTTCTTCATCATCCGAGGGGAAGCTGTGCGGCGTTGCCTTTTCTGGCGTTGCAAATAGCGTTAAAAGCTCGCACAAGAAGGATTTACCACTGGCAATTTGTAGGGCGTTGGCATGATACGCAGGGCTTAGCCGTAATGATGGCCTAACAGTTGCGGTAAGTATTGCAGATAATGCGGCGGCTTTGTCATGCGGTTTTTTAAAGGCGAACTCACTTAACAGATCGGTCAAAAGCCTTAAGGATTTTTCGGCTTGTTCTTTGGTGGGGTTTTCTGGCACATTAAAATGATTCGGGTTAAATACGCCAAACATGCCGGTCAATGCGTCATACCCTGCATTGATAACCAAACTGCCGTCATCCCTTAAATAGGGTTGTCGTGCAATACCGTTTAATATGGGTAAATGGGGGTATTGCGTCGCGTCGTGTAAAATCCGCATGTATTTGTCGGTGGGGTCACACACCACCCATTCGTTTTCACGCTTGTCAAAACGTTGCCAAACTGCCATGCCTGCCGCAACGCGGATTAAGCTCGGCAATGTTAACGGGTTAGCATTGGTTGCCCTGGTTTGCGGATCAGTGACAACGGTTACGATAATGCCGCCACGTTGATAATGGCGGTTAGTTTTTGACAACTCAAACTCAGCGCTATCCACAATCCGGTTTATTTCACCGGCCTGAACTCGGATGGTAGGCAGATGCTTTGCAACATCTTTGGTAATGCCTAAAAAGCCATGCAGCACGCTAACCCGCCGGTCAGCGCAATGACCGTGCAAGCATTTAAAGCCGCCGATTGGGTAAGTCTCGGACGGTTCAAAATATGCCGTTCCTGCGTCGGTTTGGTCAGTGTGTTCATGTACCCAAGGGCAAGTAATATCATGCTTGCCGCTACCTAACGGCAACTTATACAAGCCACGTTCAGCTAATGCAGTCAACACAGGGTTTTCAGTGGCTCGCGGGATATGAACCTCATCGCCTGAATCTGCCTCTGTCTTTTTTGTGCTGTGGGCTTTTTTGCCCTTCTCCTTTAGTTCAATCTGTAACCCGTCAACAAGCTGTTGCACCGAATACCGGCGGGTTGGTTGCCATTCGACAAGTCTGCATTTAAAGCCGTCATGTTTGCCATTAACAGCAACGGGTAAACGCCCAATTCTTGCACAAGCTCCGTTTGCGCCTGGGTCGCATAAGCCAGCCGCTATGACTGAATCTAGCAGGTTGGTTGCCATTGTTGCATCATGTAGCGGCTCAGCCAGTATAAAACCGTATTGGAAATTATCGGGTGATGTTTCAATTATCCAACTCGGCGCAAGTGTCACGCGCTCAGCGTCAACTTTTATGCCGACATCATCCAACATAATCGCGTGTAAGGCTTCAAACTGTGCTTTTTTACGGCGGTATTGACCTTCGTCATTGGGCGTGTAAGTTGCAAAACTTGTGTAGTTGTTTGCGGTCGCTGGTAAATTTGACTTACCGGCGACATACGGCTGACCAAACCAAGCGTTTTTATTCACCTTGGCGGGATTGCCCACAAAACTTACGATTATCGGACGCTCTAGTTTCGCCTCACTGTACATACTATTTAAAAAATCTTCGTTTGAAACGTGGGAATAATCGGTTTTATCGGTTTCTGTTTGTGCTATTGGGAAATTTAGCAGCGAAACATTTTTGTCATTCATCATTGTTAAATCCTAAAAATATTTTTTAACAATGCCGGTGCAATCAGCCAAACGGGTGTATAACCACAATGTGGTTTTATTGTGTTTAACTGATTCTTGCCCCGACATTATTTAATAATGGTTCGGGGTTTTTTTATGAGTAAAATTTGACGGCCATCATTTCAAGCCACCTGTGCGGGTGCTTTGAAGATAAGCATCTAAATCGCTGCGTAAAACGCCGACTAAGCGCGTTGAAACCTGTACTTTTTTGAGTTGGCCAGATTTGAGCAAACGCCAGACGGTAGCCATTGAACAGCTAAGTTCTAATGCGATTTGATTGGGGCGAATAACAAGGGATTGATGCTGCATAACGATAAGTCCTATTAAAATAATTTAAGGGTTATCGATGCACGAGTGAGGGTAAGTATTTGTTATCAGTTGTTGTCATAAATAAAAAAAACTGATCTAATACAAAAGCGGATTTTAATATCCGCATAACGAAATCATAAACCGAGAGAAAAGTTTAAATATCGTTTTTTGCCCCTCATATCGTGCTATCGATATGTTTAAATCTGTAAATCAAAGCCTCAAATGGGATTGCCGTCCTGTTTGGGGCTTTTTTATGTCAGCGATTAGCCGCCATGTGCTTACGTTAGCATATATATCCATCGTGTCAACTATGTGTGGTTATACTCAGTATTTTCCTTTACTAAGTGTAAAATTTTTTAGCTTTTTTAAAAACGAATACCGCACCTTATAAATACGAGTGATTTATAACATTATGATTTAATTTGCTATTATTAATATTCACGCCACACAACAAAATAATTCGTTTTCTTTACAAAACCACCGCATTGAGTGCGGTTAAGAGGCTTCGAAGTTTTACATTACCCACAAAACACCATCCAGTCATTCATCACTTTACGGCGTTTCTCGATCAAATCACCACGGCGATAAGCGGCTTCTGTTTGATTCTTAATAGTGTGCGCTAGGCACATCTCTATAACCTCACTTGAATAATTCATTGTTTCCGCAGCCCAATCCCTGAACGTAGATCGAAAGCCATGCACGGTAATGCCTACCCTATCCATGCGTTTTAACAGGGTAAGCATTGCCATATTGCTAAGGTGAGTTTTCTGGCCAGTAAAAACGAATTCATTAACCCGATTTGCTGCTAATCCATTCAACAATTCAATACAGCAATCAGATAAAGGTACAGTGTGGACTTTACCGGCCTTCATGCGATCAGCGGGGATTGTCCAGACTTTACCGGCCATATCGAATTCATCCCAACGCGCCGCAATACTTTCGCCTGTACGTGCTGCTGTTAATATCGTGAATTCAAGGCATTTCGCCGCCATGCAATCATGTTGCCGCAACTCTTTCATGAATGCGACCATGTCTTTAAAGGGTAAAGCGGGGTGATGTACGGGGTTTTGTACCTTGCTAGGCTTTGGAAGGATTTTATCCAAATGGCCGCGCCATCGTGCGGGGTTTTCGCCATCTCGGTGTCCTGATACCTTAGCCCAATCTAACACGCGCTCAATCCTGCCGCGTAGCCGATCAGCGGTTTCATTTCTGGTTTTCCATATCGGCGTTAGGCACTGCATTACTAAATCGGTGTTAATGTCAGTTACAGGTAAGCCGCCCATAATCGGATTGCAGTATTGTTCAATGGTGTTTTCCCATTGTTGAATATGCTTGGGATTCTTCCAGCCGCTACGATGGGATTCTATGAAAGCATCGGCGCATTGTTTGAAGGTTATTGAAGGCGCTACCGGTACAGGGAGTGTCCGCTTGGCTTCTAATGGATCAATGCCGTTGGCTAAAAATTTACGATATTCACCGGCTTTTATTCGTGCTGTTGCCAGTGCTACGGTATTGACTGAACCCAAACCTATTTCAGTTTTTTTAATACCGACTTTGTACCGGAATAGCCACGATTTAGCGCCTGTTTTTGTAACCTGTAAATACAGGTTTTGCCCGTCCGCATAATAACCGGCATCTTTGATACTTTGAACTGTCTTTGGTGTTAACCTGTTAATCGCTTGTGCCATACCGTACCCGTTACCGTACCCATAGAATGAGTTTTTATGATAACTGATGACACAAGCTGATACAATGGCTAGCCTGTAGCCCTTGTAAATATTGGGGTTATGATATGGCGTGAATACTTGTGATAAACTATATAAGCGGACTGCCTCTCCGCCATAATTCCAATATACCTATCTGTTTTATAATGGCTTTTTTGTTATTATAAAATCACATCCATACTTGCGTACATACCTTTGGATTTTGAAAAATATTTTCAAGCCACCCGCACCTATTGCCGGTAATAATTTACTGAACGTTGCACCATCAATCTTGGTAGGCTATCCGTTAACCACTCGACTAAAACTATCGAGAGTAGCTAATCCAATCTGTTAGCACCTTAATCAGCAACCGCTTAACCTGTTTGGTAATTTGGTTTGTTGCTGTCGAATCCTGGCAACTGTCCACGGATTACTGAATTCATCCGGTGCGCTCTTTTTATTAATGCCAGTGACTACCGGCCTTTTTTGTCATGTACAGAGCAAATCATATCGAGCGCTATTACCAATTTAAGGGATTGTAACAAACGTGTATAAAAACAAGCTATACTCCTCGTGGAATCAAAAATTGGTTTAAGTTAGTGCGGTATGGTTCTGAATACATTAAAATTTTAAAATGCCTTCACGTTACTGCCTTTCCGAACAAGAAATCGTCGATTTAGAATCGGCGCACCGTCATACGGTTGATAAGCGTTATGCTGACCGGATTAAAACCGTATACCTGTTGCTCGATGTTCATATATGAATGTCGTGAGCAGTATGGTTTTGTTGAATCATTTGTAACCCATAATGTAAAATCCCCTCAATCCCACTACACTTTGTCAGCCTAAGTTGACAAGTTTGATTTTATTAGTGGGCAATCATTAAGATGTACAGCTTACCAGCTTCTCTTATCGGACTGCCTAATGAAACCAAATTTCCCCAAAAAAACCAGTATGCACAAAGATTTTAATCAGGATTTTAAAACTCGCCTGTGGGAAGTGACTGCCAATATCGAGCGCAACTCCCAAGTTGAAATGGTTGTCATCATCCGTAGCCGCGCGGCTGATTATCATCATATTCCCTTGTTCTGGGGCCTAATTGGTGCTTGGCTTGCTCATTCGTATTTAATGTTTGTGCCAACAGTATTTGATGACTTGACTATTTATCTGGGGCCGTTGCTGGCTTTTATGCTGTTGTGGTTAATTGGCAAGATTCCGTCAGTGCAACGGTTGTGCTTGTCCAAAAGACGGCGGCAAAAAAATGTTGAGATCATGGGGCGGGCGCTGTTTCAAAAAGGCGGTATTCAGCATACCCAGGCAAAAATAGGCGTTCTGGTTTATTGCTCGCTGCTGGAAAAAAGCGTATTGGTTTTACCGGATCGTGGTGTTGAACTGGCTATCCCACCAGAAGAATGGCAGGCCTTGTGTGGTCGTCTGCAAGCTATTTTTAAAGCCTCCAGTTCTGAGAAGGCATTATTGATGGCGCTGACCGATGCGCAGCCGATATTCAATTGTTATTTGCCACCCATCGCCAATGATGTCAACGAATTACCCAATAACATGGAAATAACGCTATGAAATGGGTCGGTGCTATTTTTTATCGTTATTCTTGGTAGTCAGCGCCCTGACTATTAGTGGGTTTTGGATTAACAGCGCAGAAGCCAGGCCTGGCGGTGGCCATTCCTCCAGCTCTGGGCATCGCTCGTCTTCCCGTAGTTCATCCTCGCGCCGGTCTTACTGGCATAGCCCACCTTTTAGCAGCTCATCATGGGGACATTCATATTCTTCTGGCGGCAATTACAATTCTGGAGGCGGCAGTGTGTTGTTCTGGATAGTCGTTGCGCTGATCGTCTTTATCATTATTTTTAAGCTGTCAGAGAGCCGCCCGCCCACCATACTGACTTCACGTCCTAATCGGGCAATTAGAAATCTGCAGAATACGGCATTAAGCCAGGCGCTGGCCATATTGCAACAAGACGACCCCAATTTTTCCAAAATTTTGCTGATGGACTTTGTCCATTTGTTGTTCAGCAAGTTATACCATTATGCCGGTCGCGCAGAATTCAGTTATCTTAGCCCTTTTCTCACTGACGAACTGATCCAGCAATACCAATTTCTTAAGCCCCAACCGGCAGAAGAAGTGGTCATTAATGGCATACATTGGGAATCCATTACCCAGGATGGCACACAGGACAGTATTGGTCTGTTGATTGATGCCAATTACACCCTGAATCTGCACGGTAAAAAGGGTCGCTACGCGGTTACTGAACGTTGGCTATTACGTCGAAAAAGCGGGTTGTCATCGCCAGAACCTAACAAAATGCAGGCGCTGTCTTGCCCCCAGTGTGGTGCACCCGCGCATTTTAATGATGCCGGCGAATGTCCGTATTGCAAGACGGTACTGCACAAGGGCGAGGCGCAATGGTATTTGTGCAAACGCGTTGTAACTCGTACCACGCAGCTGGAATCTTCCAGTGTGGCGAGTTATGCCGAAGAACGAGGTACTGACTTGCCTACTGTGGTGCAGGCAGATTTAGTCTTGCAAATGGGAAGGCTACAAACACGGTTTTACAATATGCAGCAATTGGACCAGTTTATTTCATGGGACAATTATTTCGCAATATTTAAGGTGCAGATTGTAAATCCGTATTTTATGGCCATTTACCAGCATTGGAATGAGCGTAACTGGGATGGCGTGCGGCATTTGTTATCTGACCGGTTGTATGAGGCCAATCAGTTCTGGATGGATCATTACCGGCAGAACAATTGGTTTAATCAGTTGGCCGACCTTAAGGTTCGGCGCATTGAGTTAGCAAGGCTGGATGTCGATCACTATTATGAGGCCATCACGGTCAGAATTTTTGCCAGCTGTTATGATTATACTTTAGATATACATGGCAAGCTTATCGGAGGCTCTAAGCGTCAATTACGGGAATACAGTGAGTACTGGACGTTTGTGCGGCGGATTGACGTACAGCACAATGCCGGCAAATTTAGCCTGAACCAGTGTCCGCAATGCGGTGCCGCTGCTGATCAAATGGGACAAGCAGCTAAATGTGGCTATTGCGGTTCCAAAATCAGTACCGGCGAATTTTCCTGGGTGTTGTTTTTGATTATGCAGGATGATGTATACAGTGGTTAGGCACGGGCTTTATCGCGTTACCTAATTTTGTGACGGGTGTCACAATTATAAAATCCATATCCCACAGTCCGGGATAAGGTTCTATATTATTTTGTAGTGACAATGCAGCTTTTAACCCAGCTCAACAAAGCCCACAACAAAATTTGTAAGGATAAAAGACCATGAATTACCCTAAGTTATTACCACTCACTGCAGCAATTGCATTCCTACTCGGCCCTGTTGCCCCTTGCACCGCTTGGTTGCCAGGATTCAGCAGTGAAGCGTTTGCAGCCACCAGTAACGTCGATCAGGATATTGATAATGATGGCATCAAGAATAAAGTCGATTTCGACAACGATAATGATGGCATCAAGGATAAAGTCGATTTCGACGACGACAACGACGGCATTGCCGATAAAATCGACTACGATGACGACAATGATGGCATTGTTGACAAAAACGACCCTGTAGACAGTGACGGCGATAACGACGGCATCCCGGATATTAAGGATAAAGACGATGATAATGACGGTGTCCCTGATAGCAAAGATCAGGACGACGATCATGACGGTATCCCGGATAAAAAAGATACGGACGATAATGATGACGACAATGACGGGATTGAAGACAGTCTCGATAAGGATAACGACAACGATAGTATTCCCAACACAAAGGATAGTGACGACGATAACGATGGCCTGTCAGATGTTAATGAAAGCTTGGACGGCACTGACGACGATAACGATGGTATTGCCGACAGCCTCGACAAGGATGATGACAATGACGGCGTGTTGGACCAAAGCGACCTCGATGATGACAACGATGGTGTTGCCGATAAGGCCGACAAGGACGATGACAATGACGGTGTGTTAGACCAAAGCGACCTCGATGATGACAATGATGGTGTTGCCGATATCAGTGATGAAAGTGGTAACGACAATGACAACGATGGCGTTCTCGACGATGTTGACACGGATGACGATAACGACGGTATTGATGATATTGACGATACGGACAATGATAATGATGGTGAAGAGGATGATCTGGTTTATGATGAATACGATGATGATGAAGATGGTGTCCAGGATAGCGTCGATAACGACGATGATGACGACGGCTTGACCGATGTAACAGATATCGATGATGACAATGACGGCGTTACCGATGTCAGTGATACCGATGCCGATAATGATGGCATTGCCGACGAAGTTGATACCGACAGCAATAACGACGGTGTTATCGACAGTGAAGAGGAAAACAGTTGTGGCGACAGCGATGATGACGGTATCCCAGACGATACAGACCAGGATGGCGACAATGACGGCGTTACCGATGATACCGATAGCGATAGCGATAACGATGGCTTAAACGACAACAACGACAATCATTATAATCACGGTCATCATGGTCATCATGGTCATCATGGGCATCATGGGCACTATGGGCACTATGGGCACTATGGGCACTATGGGCATCACGACATCATCGACAATGGCAAAAATTCCAGTGAGGATGTCAGCTGCGAATAAAATAGACACAGTTCAGCAATTGTAATGTAATCACCTTGCTCAGGACGGAGTTTTTAAGCTTCGTCCTGAACGTTAACGACGACGAAGCTATAGACTTGAAAACGGTGATTAATGAGTGAATTAAGCCAACAAGAACTTGAAGATATTACCCGACGTTATCAGGAATTGATAGCATCACAGCAAACACTATTGCTCTCGACGGCTTCAGCAAACAGTGTTCCTGACATCAGTTATGCGCCTTTTGTGCGTGACCACACCGGAGTCTTTTATATCTATGTCAGTGACATGGCCTGCCATACGGCTAATCTGCTGAATAACCCACAGGCTTCGATATTGTTTATCCGTTCGGAATCTGAATCACGTAACCTTTTTGCACGGGAGCGGGCGGTGTTAAATTGTAGTGTCCAGGAAATAAGCCGGGATGATGCAATCTACCCGGACAGGCTACAAGCATTGCAGGATAAGTTTGGCGAGGTTGTTGGTGTGTTGCGTTCATTATCAGATTTTCATTTATTTGCGTTGCGTCCGGAAAATGGGCGATACATTGTTGGTTTTGGCCAAGCCTTCACTATTAATGTAAACGATGGTTCCCTGCTTCATACTTAAGGCTATCACGGACAAATTGCCCCAATCAGAGGCTTAGTAGCGACAGCTACTGGACTTGAAAATCATGTTCAGGGCGCGTAAATACACGCGCCGGATTATCAATTCGCTGGGCATAAAGTCGGATGGGTTTTTAATGGACGACCGGATATTCCAGGTCGCAGAAACGGGAGAATTCATGACAAGGCGGCCTGATTTTTTGGCGAAGGTATTGGTTACACGAGCTTATTTACAGCCTTGTTTTGTGAGAAAATCAGCGTAGGCGACATCATCTATCAAGATATGATGGTTGAGCCAATCCATCAAAAACCCCAATAGGTCTGAGCTTAAATCGCTATCACCACGTTTGAATCTTGCGTAATATTCGTCGACTTGCGCGGTCAGTTTTCTATGGTGCATCTTATGTTCCTTCTCTTCCTGATAGCCATACCGATCAAACAGCATTTCCTCATAATAAACGAAATGTATCTTGGTGTAGCTCACTAGTACTCAGTCAACTTAATAATGTCGGGTGCCGCAAAGACCTACGAGGTTTTAAAAACCTCGTAGGTCTCACATTGGTCAAAAATATACCCGACAAATCAAGATTGACTGAGTACTAGATTGCCCAGAACAATCTCAATAATCACTTGAGAAGTAGCATTATTTTCCTGTAAGGCCTCGGCAAGCATATTGATATACCCAATTAAGGTTTTATGTTGCCGGTCAATCGAAGATATACCAACCGATAATCGCTCAGTCTATTCATAAAATACCATTGCATTCCTCCTCTATTACACGTTGTTTGGATCTTCTTCACGTTGCACCTGCCTTATCGCTTCCTAACCACCTGATAAGGACGGGTGATATAACCCAGCGGTACGCTCCAGACATGCACCAGCCGGCTAAACGGGAACAGCAAAAAGAGTGTTTGACCTAAAAACAAGTGGCATTTAAAAATAAACCCAATGTTGCTAATTTGATCAGCTGCGCCGCTGCGAAAAGTCACAATCCGCTGTGCCCATTCGGAAAGCAACAACATATTGGCACCATCATAGTGATAAAGCGATAAGGGTAACGTCAGTAAACCCAGCACTAATTGCACAGCAATCAGCAGCAAAATAACAATATCCATCCGGCTGCTGGTTGCCCGAATGCGCGCATCCGTTAAGCGGCGGCGGATCAGAATGTAGATCCCTTTAAAACAAATCCCGCCAAAAATGCCTCCGGCAACAACCGCCAGTATTTGCTTGGCCGAGGTCGAAATGCCTAAGCTGTGATAAATTTCCGGCGGTGTCAATAGGCCAACGAAATGCCCAACAAACAGCAATAATATGCCCACATGAAACCAATTACTACCGACCCGTAAATCTTTCGCGCGCAGTAATTGGCTGGAACCGGTGCGCCAGGTGTATTGGTCGCGGTCATAGCGTGCCAAACTGCCGATAAAAAAAACGCTGATGGCGATATAAGGATAATAGCCAAATAATAATGTATTGAGATAACTCACAATGTGACTCCTTCTAAAGAGAACGATTTTGCGATTTCAAAAATTGATCGCGCGGCGTGATAGTGATTGGGCTGACAGTGGCTCTTTGACTGGTACAAGCATCCCCTGACCCCATAAAACTGACGGCTTCTTCTTCCCAGATTTCATCCATGTTAACCAGGGTTTCGTCCTCACCTTCAGTAGCCGCTTGTT
>SBAV01000248.1 GCA_005239965.1 Methylobacter tundripaludum | reverse complement strand
GAATTATACGCTTGACCTCGAAAAAAAAAAGAGCTTTTTGCAGCCACGGTTGCTTGTTTTCACGCCTGCACTTTATATGTCAATTTAGACCGGATTTCAGCTGGATTCCGGCTTATTTCGGTGTTTTCCTTACCCAGCGTCATCAGGATGATGGGTGGATTCACCCTTTAGTTTGCTATCAAGGCGCTTCGTGCATAATAAAAATTATATTAAGTAACACAGAGACATATTCCACAAGGCACAATAGGATTTAACCGTATTGCGTCGCATATTCAGCTTTAAAAATGGCGCAATACGCTATCGTTATTGCGCCATTTAGAATTGTACCGAATAATTGAATCCATTTAATCCAAAAGGAAATTAGTTTGTGCTTGCTGAAACGTATCCGGCATCACATAGGTAGTCTCATCTTTTAAATTAACGCCGGAAAGCTGCAATTTTTCCGCTTCGTGAATTAAAAACAGCAATTTTTTCAATGCGTTCTGATAACCCAACCCGTTGTGATGGATATTGGAAATGCAGTTGCGGTCGGCATCGGTGCTGATACCCGATTTAGCCTGATAAGTGAAGTAAATACCCATGCTGTCCGGCGAACTTAAACCGGGACGTTCGCCGATCAAGACAATGCACAGCCTGGCGGCAAAATGCTCCGCAATGGCATCGCCTATCGCCACCCGCCCGTGTTTGACCAGACAGATCGGTGGCAAGCTGTAGCCTTGGGTCTGTAATTCGGGCAACAAACTCGTCAGAAAAATGATGGCGTGCTGTTCAATGGCTTTCGAGGATAAGCCATCAGCTACCACAACCACGGCATCAGTTTGCAGGTTGGTATGCCGCTGCTGCAAGCTATCGATGGCCGTAGCACTCAGCACACGCCCCAAATCAGGGCGCTGCAGGTACATCGCCTGATTTTCCGCTTGAGTTTGTACGGTCAGGGTTTGATAACCTAGCGCAGATACTTTCTGGGCGAGGGTTGGAAAGTCCAACGGAATATTAACGGCATCACGAGCCAAAGCATGGGCCAGTTGAAATTCCAGGCAGGCGCGGGTAGGTAAGCTCATGCCGGCACGCCCCAAAGCGATCCGTGCCGAGGTAAATTGCGTCAGGCTATGCCAAGGGTCTAGTGCAATTTCAGAGCGTTTATCCTTGTCCATTGCCATGCCCAGTCAAGTTTTGTAATGCCGCTGTAAATGCGGCTGGAATCCCGCGTTGCGGCTGCAATTGATTGTTGGCGTTAAAAATCTGATTCTGTTGTAGCCATTGCTCAAACTCTGGCGCTGGCTTTAAGCCCAGTACTTGCCGTATATAAAGCGCATCATGAAAAGATGTCGATTGATAATTGAGCATGACATCATCAGCACCGGGCACACCCATAATAAACGTGCCGCCAGCAACGGCGAATTGCGTCAGCAGCATATCCATGTCGTCCTGGTCGGCTTCAGCGTGGTTGGTATAGCAAATATCGCAGCCCATAGGCAAGCCTAATAATTTGCCGCAGAAATGGTCTTCCAGGCCGGCGCGAATGATTTGCTTGCCGTCGTACAGGTATTCAGGACCGATAAAACCGACTACAGTATTGACCAGCAGCGGCTTAAAGTGCCTTGCGACCGCATAGGCCCTGGTTTCACAAGTTTGTTGATCGAGACCTTCATGGGCATTGGCAGACAGCGCGCTGCCTTGTCCGGTTTCAAAATACATGCAGTTATCGCCCAAGGTGCCGCGTTTTAGTTCCAGCGCTGCTTGCCTAGCTTCGTCCAATAAAGCCAGGTTAATACCGAAGCTATTATTGGCTTTTTGCGTCCCGGCAATGGACTGGAACATCAAATCCACCGGAGCGCCCTGTTGCATGGCTTTCAACGTGGTCGTCACATGCGCCAGTACGCAGGCTTGTGTCGGAATTTGATAACGTTCGATGACATCATGCAGCATGTGCAGCAAACGCAAGGTCGCTTCCAGATTGTCGGAAGCGGGATTAATGCCAATGACTGCATCGCCGCAGCCGTACAGCAAACCGTCCAGCAGGCTGGCAGCAACACCGGCGATATTGTCGGTGGGATGGTTGGGCTGCAAGCGTGTGGACAAACGGTTTTCCAAACCGATAGTGCCGCGAAAGCGGGTAATTACGCGGCATTTTTTGGCAACCAGAATTAAATCCTGAAGTCGCATGATTTTAGATACAGCCGCAACCATTTCCGGTGTCAGTCCAGGAGCTAAGGCTGTTAGCACTTCGGTAGTCGCTTGCCCGGACAATAGCCAGTTACGGAAGTCACCAACGGTTAAATGACTGACAGGTGCAAATGCCGCGCTGTCATGCCCGTCGATAATCAGGCGAGTGACTTCATCCTGTTCATAAGGCACCAGTGCTTCGTTAAGAAATTGTTTCAGCGGCACATCCGCAAGTACCCATTGGGCAGCGACCCGTTCAAGATGATTCTCGGCGGCCACGCCGGCAAGATAATCGCCGGAACGCGGCGGTGTCGCCTTGGCCATCAGGTTGCGCAAGGTTTTAAAGTTGTAGTTCAGATTTGCCGTGCAGATTTTATACATGGTTCACTTATCCGAAGATTCGGACGTGGGCATTCATACGGCAAAACTCGCGCGTTCGGACGTGGGCATTCATACGGCAAAACTCGCGCGTTTCGTGACACTGGAGTGCTGAAATGATATAGCCTTTAATTTTCAATACGATTCGGTTGTAAGGGTTAAACAAATTTAGACAATTCCTCAGCCTGTTTTATAGGGTCTCAAATTAGTTGGCCGACATTCCGCCTAAGGTGGTTTGTACCTTATAGTATTTCTTCATCTTGAGCGTAATAGCGATCAGCGGCGATGGCATCGACAGCTATCTTGTGAGCCAATAAATTGTCAATATCCATAGAAACTCGATCAATAAGTTGCAAGGTTTCATCGTGATCCAATGATTTAAGCAACGCACTGCCCCACACGGAAACATGGCGGGTGTTAATAATGCGGGTCTTATTATTTTTGGCCCATTCCTCGGAAATCAACAAACCAAGGCGCTCCATTTTAACCTTAACTTTATTTGCTGCTTGGCGATTTTTCAGTTTCAGCAATACCTCTTGAGTTATATTATTCCAGCCACTTGGATAGAGTTCCCAACCCTTATAAAAACGAATTATCCACGTCAGGTATTCCTCCTGATTTTGTATATTTTTATTGACTGTATCTTGCTGGTATTGCTTCAAAAAATAAGCGCGAGGAGGTAAATCTTCCGGCCATGTCGATTCTTTTACTTGATGAGCAACGCAACCCGATAAGGCAAGCATGATTAGAACAAAAATATGGCGTAAATTACGTTGAAAATGTTCAGATGGATTGTGCCTGACCATAAGCCGTTTACCCTAAATTTGTTTCTTAAAGGAACCAACGCATTAGGTTGGGGTGGTAACAAACTCCAACCCTTGAAGCACCGTATTGTTGGGATTTCCTGCATTTACCAGATCCGTTTATTTACCAAAGAAAAAATTTGGTTAAAAAAACCATTAGAACGACTAGTACTCAGTCAACTTAATAATGTCGGGTGCTGCAAAGACCTACGAGGTTTTAAAAACCTCGTAGGTCTCACATTGGTCAAAAACATACCCGACAAATCAAGATTGACTGAGTACTAGATAGCAATAATAGCCAACAGCTCAGGCAAGCATTTGAATTGATTATAGGTTAGTTCTGTTACAAGAACTTTACGCGATATTAAATCCGGCAAAATACCCGAAGGTAACGCGGTAAGTTGGGATACGATAGCCACACCCATCGTAAAGATGATTGATTATGATGGGTTTAGGCTAATGCTTCTACTCATCGTAGAAATTTAAGCAATCTTCAGAATATGAGGATCATAGCGTTAACGTTAAACTACGAAAGCCATTCGCGCCCATAACAGTACCGTCATCACTCAACAACTGCACACAGTCGTTATTGTCTGGATAAAAAATCGCGGCTTCAATGTTAAACCCTTCCAGATCGATTTTTTTCAGGCAGTTAAGCTTACCGGATTTGCTTGACCATTTATAAAGCCTTCCTTCTTCTTTGCCATGATCTTCGGTTTCCACATTTTCGTGGTAAGGCCCGGCAACAATGAGATATTTATGCGCCTTGCGTCGGGTAATTTCTCGAATCCCATAACCATCCAAATCCAGTTCGATAGGATCTGAAAACCGGGCTTTCAGACCGTGTATGATTTCAAAGGGATTAAGCAATTCAACAAGCAATGCCTTACCGTTTTCTAATCTGCCCTCTTTTATCTCACCGCCACTTAAAGGATTTCTAAATCCAATCAGCAACGTCCTTTCGGGCGTGGCTGCAAGGCCTTCTATACTTAAACCGCCAATTGCTTTTGCTTGGCTTTTTTTGGCTTTCCGCAAATGATAGTTATCAAAACGGGAGTCTTGTTCAAGGTCATCAATTAAAGTGGTATAAATTTCACCTGCCGGAGTGGCAACAAATTTACCTTTTTCTGAAAGCTTGATATTTATGGCAAATAACCGATGCCTTGCCGACCTATATTCGCCGGTACGACTGCTGGAATGGGAACCTATCCAAAATACTATACCCTCAATTTCCGCCGCACTTTCCAGGTCAATTTCCAAATCTTCACCGTCAGCAATTTCCCCTTTAAATACACTGCTCAAAGCGATTTTTTGCAAGGGCTTATCACCGCTATTTCGATCATAAATACGCAACAAATTATCTTCATCATCGGCGACAATGAATAAGTCGTTATTAAGCGCTACCCCTCCCGATGGATTGGAGATACCTAAATACATTTGTTCCTGAATATCATACGTTTTCATATTATTACTCCTGGTTATCCCTTGTACTGGTAATTTGTGTGGGTTAGCGTTCAAATAAGAAAATCTAGCCCCCTCAACCAAATCTTATGCATAATGACTATAATCTCAAATCCGGTAATGTTCCAGTTTTGTTGATTTAACCGAATTCTGCTTTATATGTATCAATTTGATATTAAAAGATATTATTTTTTACCCAAAAGCAATATTTTTATAATTGGCTGATTTTTAATGCTTATATCCTAAAAGGTGAGGAATGTCGGATTTAAGTATTGGCGACACCCAATTCAAATCCACTTTAGGAAATAGCGCGGATGGGTGGATCGATAGCTAAGCGCATCGCATAAGCAATTGATTATGCCAAGTATCGGTTATTTTCCCACCCATCCTGCGGACTAAATAACACGCAGGATTTCATCATTCTGTCATGATTCTATTCTATGCTTGCAGCAGTTAAAAAAGGTTAGCCACAGGACGATATGAAAATTTTAAGCCTAATGAAAATTGCTGATATTTTTACAGTTGGAAATCTGTGCTGCGGTATCCTTTCAATTTTAATGGCAATTGACGGTTATTTTGATTTAAGCGCATTGCTGCTATTTTTGGCAGTGATTCTTGATGTACTTGATGGAAAAATTGCCGGCCTACTGCATCAAAAAAATCTTTTCGGCAAACAGATCGATTCCATGTCTGATCTGGTATCTTTTGGCGTTGCTCCCGCCTTGTTATTTTATTCTCTGAGCTCCCCAGGCGTTTTAGGAATCATAGTCGCCTTATTTTTTGTCTCTTGCGGCATGCTTCGGCTTGCGCGCTATAATATTTCCGAAGGGACAGGTTTCGAAGGCGTGCCTATTACTGTAAATGGTGTTCTGTTTCCCCTGCTTTTTCTGCTTTTCAGTAGCCTCCCTCAAAGTCTGAATTATTGGCCAATAATCTTTGTAATTCAGGGTTTCCTGATGATTTCTACCTTTAAAGTATCCCGTATATTCTGATCCGTACAAGGCGTAAACCGGCCCCGAACACAAACACATAAAAACATTTATAATCAAATACTTACACAGAAAAATACCTCGCAATAAATTACATTTTTCAACTTTTTACAAAAACACACAACCATTTGATAAATATCATATTATTTGTGTACCACTCTCCCCTAATCCGTTACAATCACAATTTTTCTGTTAGGAGTCCCTCCTTACAAAAAGAAAATAAACGTTAGCCCATTAACTTACAAGTTATTTAAAGAGGTTTCCTATGCGGAATAAATTAGGATTGTGTTTGATACTAGGCTTAGTTATCAATACGTTAATGTTCTCTGGCTTGGCTCAAGCCGTCACTTTTAGTCGATTTAATTTACGGCTGAACAGTATTGGTGTTAGCGTCGATAGCGGTAATATCAAAAATCAACGCATGTTTGTCTCATTAGGAAAAGGATTTTCAACAGCGAAGCCCTTTAATCCCGTACTGAAATATGACAATGCTGGAAGCCATATTTTTGAATGCGGCGGAATCAAATTAAAAAGCGGCGCGACTTGCCATTTCAAGCCCGTAAAATACGGCAACTCCTCCCAAGTTATCCGGCTCTTCAACGGAAAAACTCTCGTCAATACCTACACCCTCGTTTTCACCAATCTTCCGCTGGTAGAAGTCACTACAACAGCACCGATTGTCAATACATCGAAAGTGTCAGGTACTATTCGTTTAATGAGTGGTGAATTCAACCAGGATACCGGTAAATTGCCTATGGGCATTGAAATCCAAAATCAAACAACTCAAGTATTCAACAAAAAATCCTTTGGCCTCCAATTGGGAACCACCAACAAAACCAACAAAGTCAAGTTGTTGAATATGCAAGCGGATGACGAATGGATTTTGGATGCATCTTACGCAGACACAAGTTTTGCGCGTAACAATATAAGTATGGATATATTTAATGAAATCCGCCCCAACAAGGATAAAAACAGGCCCAAAGGGAAAAATGCGATAAAAGGGCATTTAGCCGAAGCCATTGTAAACGGCAAATATGCCGGTGTTTATATTTTGAACCAACATGTTGGCCGCACGCTGCTTGGCCTGAACGCCCTAAAAGGCAGCGTAATATATCAGGCGAACTTCGACCAATGGCAAACCGATATTTTCTTTCCCTACAAAAAAGGGGACATAGAATTTAATTTTTCTCAAACATACCCAAAAACCAAGGCGGACTTTACCCCCCTTAAAAGCCTTATTGATTTTGTGGCCAAATCGGATGAATTTAATTTTACCGACAATATAGGCAGACGCATTGATCTTGCCAGCGTTGCGGATTGGTATTTACTGATAAAGGCAACTCAAGCTTCGGACAACTCATCAAAGAATTTTTTTCTTGCCAAAAATGCCGGCGGCAAATTTTTTATAGTGCCTTGGTATCATAATGCATCATTCGGTCTGTTTTGGGATGGCAAGCCTGAGTCGGCCAGTACTTTTTTTGCTTCTACTAACAATAACTTAATCAACCGACTGCTACGGTATCCAGACACAAACTTTAGAAAACTTCTAAAAGTACGCTGGGCAGTACTAAAAAAGACTGTTTTTACCAGAGATAAATTGCGGGCGCGTTTTGGCCAATATCACGCCCAGTTGGCGCGAGGCGGTGCGCTAAGTAGAAACAAGAGTAAGTGGCCACAACCCGGTACTGCAGGTGATAATAAAGGTATTTCCAATCCTAAACTGAGCACTACAACGTATATAGATAATTTCCTGAAAGTTCGCTTGCCAGCTATGAATAATTATATCAATAGCCTTTAATGGCAAATCGTGGCTGATAGGCTACTCGCTTAAAACGCCACAAGAAACAAGGCTTAACCGTTCGCGCTGAGTCAGCGAAAAGAGACGGTTAAGGTGATTTTCGATAAACAATATACCTGCATCCTGTTTTAATTTATCCACAAAAAACACAAAAAACACGAACAATGGGCAATAACACAATATTTCTACGTATATTTTTTCGTGTTTTTCGTGCCTTCCGTGGACAAATAAGATTTCATTGGGGATATTCTTTCGTGGAAATCACCTAATTCTACTTTGTTAAATCCAAGTATCGCATAAGTAGTTGATTTAATTCATACTATAAATATTTTTTTAATCTAGTATATCTCAATAGTGCATTTC
>SBAV01000063.1 GCA_005239965.1 Methylobacter tundripaludum | reverse complement strand
GTATTCGATGAGAGACCCAGTTTACGAAGAATATCTTCGTGCTCGTTACCAAGCAAATCAAGCCCAACCACTAGAAAGCAAAATGACTCATCTACCTTCAAGTGAACGCCGAATGAGAGCAAAAGAACTCATTCAAATAGTTGCCAAAAAAGTTCTTACTGAGCAAGAAGGGAAAGCAAATGCGTCGGATTGACCCAAACAAAATCGCCTCTGATTCTATATGGGTGCTGAGAGCCGCTGCTGCTGAGCAGGCTGTAGAGGGTGGTGAAGCCATTAAAGATTATTCCGAGATTTGGCGCTCAACCAAGGCTAGGCTTAAAGCCGTTTCACATGATAAATGCTGGTATTGTGAAGCACGTCAGGAACGAGCTGATAACGCAATAGATCATTTTCGTCCTAAAAGCTTATACCCCTGGTTAGCATTCAAGTTATCTAACTTGAGGTACGCATGTACATTTTGCAATAGTATCAGGACCAATCCAGACACTGGGGAATCTGCTGGTAAAGGCGATCACTTTCCTTTGCTTAATGGACAACGGGCAACTAATGAAGCTCAGCTGAGAGATGAAAATCCATTTTTGCTTGATCCTTGTAAAAGTTCTGATCCTGGATTATTGGACTTCCACGATGATGGTATGTCTTGCCCAAGATACCCTAATCAGCAAAACCGTTGCTTCCGAGCTGAAAAATCTATTCATTATTACCATTTGAATCATCCTGAGCTCGTAGAATCGAGGCGTCAGCTTGCTCTTCAGTTAATGGATTGGATAGAGGGGGCTGCCGCCATTTACGATGCTGACGATCAGGGCGATCCGAAAGTCGAGCGAGCATTTAGTAGTCTTGTTGAAAGTATTTGTAGGGCAATAGGCGAAAGCTCTGAGTTCTCTGTTTATGCTCGCCGAATCGTTGACGGCCATCGGGATAAACCCTGGATTGAAGATTTACTTCAATGCGCTTAAAAATTAAGGTTAAAGAAAATTGAATACATCATCTCTGATCCAAAAAGTCTGGAATTTCTGCCACACCTTACGCGATGATGGCGTCGGTTATGGCGACTATCTGGAGCAACTGACTTATTTGCTGTTTTTGAAAATGGCGCATGAGTATGCGCAAGAACCTTACAACCGCGATACCCATATTCCGGCAGGCTATGATTGGGCGGCTTTACGCAGCAAAACCGGCGAACCACTGGAAGCGCATTATCTGGCGACACTTCACAAACTAGGTAATGGACCAGGTATGTTGGGCGCAATTTTCTTTAAGGCACAAAACAAGATTCAAGACCCTGCCAAGCTATCGCGCTTGGTGCAGATGATTGATGCGGAAAGTTGGGTGGGTATGGATGCCGATACCAAGGGCGATTTGTACGAAGGGCTGCTGCAAAAGAACGCGGAGGATACTAAGAGCGCGGTGCGGGCCAATACTTTACGCCACGCGCACTGATTCAGGCGATGGTGGAATGCGTGCGTCCCGAACCGATGAAATCAATTGCCGATCCGGCTTGCGGTACCGGCGGATTTTTTCTGGGTGCTTACAATTGGTTAACACGTTCCAGCAATAGGCTGGATAAAAAACAAAAAGAGTTTCTGCGCCATAAAACTTTTCAAGGCAATGAGATCGTACCGAACACCCGGCGCATGTGTTTGATGAATTTGTTTTTGCATAATATCGGCGAACTCGATGGCGAGCCTTCTGTGGAGCGTGCCGATGCGTTGATTGGTGATCCCGGTAAACGTTTCGATTACGTGTTGGCGAATCCTCCCTTCGGCAAGAAAAGCAGCATGACCATTACCAATGAGGAAGGCGAGGAAGACAAAGACGCGCTGACTTACGAGCGGCAGGATTTTTGGGAAACCACATCCAACAAACAGCTTAACTTTTTGCAGCACATCGTCACCATCCTGAAAGACACCGGCCAAGCCGCCGTCGTATTGCCGGACAACGTGTTATTTGAAGGCGGCGCGGGTGAGAAAATCCGCAAAAAACTGCTGGAAAATTGTGACGTGCATACCTTGTTGCGCCTGCCAACAGGCATTTTTTATGCCCAAGGCGTGAAGGCGAATGTGCTGTTTTTTGACGCCAAGCCGAAAGACGGTAAGGTGCATACCAAGGGTGTGTGGATTTACGATCTACGCACTAACAAGCATTTCACGCTGAAAACCAAAACCTTGAAGTTGGACGATTTACGCGATTTTATCGACAGCTATAACCCTGAAAATCGGCATGAACGCCAAGAAAACGAACGCTTCAAATATTTTACTTATGATGATCTGATCGCCCGCGACAAAGCCAGTCTGGATATTTTTTGGCTCAAGGATGACACTCTCGATAATCTTGATGATCTGCCACCACCGGATGTTTTACAGCAGGAAATCATTGAGCACCTTGAAGCTGCGCTTGCCTCCTTCCGGGATCTAGCTGTTGGACTTCAACGATAAAGGTTGAGATGAGTGTTATTGTTGCCAGCTGTTCGCTGGCCGAGTTGTTTGCTGGTCAACCAGCTATTATAGCCAGTGATGGCTCGCAGATTCAGGGTTCTGTAAACGGGAACGCTTTTTGCGAATCAAGCCATTTTTTTAGAACGATAAACGCGACTAAACTCCTTTTGTCGTTAGCTTTTTAATTCCTTTTAATAAGAGGCGCTTTTTGCGACCGAAGCTTTGGTGTGATACACATTTTGTCGCACAAACT
>SBAV01000507.1 GCA_005239965.1 Methylobacter tundripaludum | reverse complement strand
CTGGAAGAGAACTCCTATGTGTTATCGGCTGAAATAACCTACCGGTTTAGCAAAAAGGCCCTGCATGCCTTGCAAAATGGTGTGCCTTTGTTCTGGATTGTGCAGGTTGAAGTACAGGAGCAACGCGATTTCCTTTGGAACAGGACGTTGGCCGAGAAAGAAATACGCTATCGCTTGCAATACCATGCCCTACTGAACATGTACCGGGTAAAAAATGAAGGTACGGGCGATGTGTACAATTTTTCCACCCTTGCTGCCGCATTGGACTTAATGTCGATGATACGTGATTTTCCGGTCATTTCCAGCGGATTTATCAATCTTAAAAAAAATCAATACCGTGCCGCAATCAGGGTGGTATTCAACCGCAACGCCCTGCCCTTACCGTTACGGCCAATTGCCTACCTTAACCCGCAATGGTATCTTTCCAGTGACTGGTATGTATGGCCGCTAACAAAATGAAACTGCCCATTAACCTGTTCATTTTGATCCTGTTCGGATTAATTTTGGTCTCGCTGCAACTGATGAGTTCAGCAACCCAGGAATCCTCCGAACTAAGCGCCATGTATTCCTGGCTGCTGATCGTCAATGCCTTGGGTTCTGTGGTGCTATTGGGGCTGGTGTGCGCCAATATTTATTCACTGACCCGGCAATTGAAAAAACGCGAGGCCGGATCGCGGCTGACAACGCGCATGATTTCGCTCTTTGTATTACTGGCGCTGGCACCGGCCATCATCGTGTTCTATTTTTCCATGCAATTTTTACATCAAGGCTTTGATAGCTGGTTTAACGTGGAAATAGATCGGGCGATGGAAGATGCGCTGGAACTGAGCCAAACCTCACTGGATCAGCATATGCGCTGGCATTTGCGGCAAACCCGGCAACTGGCCGAAAAGCTTGAAGAAACCTCAGAAAGCATGGCCGCTTTCGAGATAGAAAATTTGCGTGACCTGTCCGGCTCATCGGAAATGACCTTGTTTTCACGTCAAGGCCGAATCATTGCCTCGAGCAGCAGTAATCTCGGCGATCTCTTGCCCAGCTTACCGGATGAACACGCCTGGTTGCAACTGCGCCGTAATGGCGAGTTTGTCACCTTGGCACCCGTACGTGACGATGAATTAATGATTCGTGTCATTGTGACGATTAAGGCTCAGGAGCCGTACTATTTACAGGCACTGTACACGGTGCCGACCAGAATTGCCGATTTGGCAGACTCGGTAGAGTTTGCCTTTGTGCGTTACCGGGAAATGAATTTTCTACGCGACTCACTCAAATTAAGCTTCTCTTTAGCGTTATCGCTGGTTTTGCTGATGAGTATGCTGGCGGCGATTTGGGTTGCCTTTATCAGTATCCGTAATATTATCGCGCCGGTTAAAGAACTGGTTAAAGGCACTCAGGCAGTGGCTTCAGGCCATTACGATCAACACTTGCCGGTGATGACCCAGGACGACCTGGGTTTTCTGGTAGAATCTTTTAACGACATGACCCACCGAATTGCCAAAGCCCGCGATGAAACCAAACAGGCTGGATTTGAGGTGGAAAATCAACGCGCTTACCTGGAAACGATACTCGCCAATTTGACCGCTGGCGTCATCAGCTTCGATATTGATTATAAAATCCGTACCGCCAATCAAGCCGCCTACAGAATTTTCCATGTCCACGTCAGCCACTTTATTGGCCAAACCTTGCTCGAAGTGGCGGAAATCTATTCGGAACTGGCCGAGCCACTCAAATCAATCCAGCGTTTACTGGCGCAAGCCGATGATATTTGGCAACAACGGCTTGCCTTTTTAGGCCCCAATGGCCGTCAAGAGCTGTTATGCCGAGGTACGCCGCTGTTTTCCCAAGATGGTTCGTGTGTGGGTGCGGTTGTGGTATTTGATGACGTGACCAATTTAATCCAGGCGCAAAAAAATGCCGCCTGGGGTGAGGTTGCAAGGCGTTTGGCGCATGAGATCAAAAACCCGTTAACGCCCATACAATTATCCGCAGAACGCTTGCAACATAAACTGGCAGCGAAGCTAGATCCTGCCGATGCCGATATTTTGCAACGCTCAACCGCCACCATAGTCCAGCAAGTTGAAGCGATGAAGGAAATGGTGGATGATTTTTCGGAGTATGCCAAACCTTCCAAAAAGCAAACGGTTGACATTGACATGCCAACTTTAGTACAAGAAGTATTGGCCCTCTACACATTAAAACCGGGTGTAAAATTTAAAGTAGATTATGATGAAACAGGCTTACTGACCATCAAAGGCGACCCCATTAGTATGAGGCAAGTCCTGCACAATCTGATTAAAAATGCCCTGGAAGCGATAGAAGGCTTTGGGCAAATTGAAATTATCGTGCATCGTGTACAAAGAAACAGTACCGACTTTATAGAAATAGGCCTGTATGACGATGGCCCAGGCATTAAAGCGGAACAACTGGAAATGATTTTTGAACCCTACGTGACCAGCAAAGCAAAGGGTACAGGTTTGGGGTTGGCCATCGTCAAAAAAATAATAGAACAACATGGCGGAGCTATATGGGTCGATACCACACGTGACATCGGTGTTGGTTTTATCATACAACTCCCGGCAAGCAACTTTAAAAATCCTGAGAAACTATGAACACACAACAACCACGCATATTAGTTGTCGATGATGAACCCGATATTCGCCGTCTGGTATGTGAAATTCTTGAAGATGAGGGCTATCAGGTTTATACGGCAGAAAATGCCACTGCCGCACGGGAACTCAAAAAATCGAAAATCCCCAATCTGATTCTACTCGATATCTGGATGCCAGATACTGACGGCATCACCTTGTTGAAAGAATGGGTCGCTGAGGAGTCGCTACTGTGTCCGGTAGTGATGATGTCCGGGCATGGCTCAGTAGAAACTGCCGTTGAAGCGACTCGATTGGGCGCTTATGACTTTCTGGAAAAACCGCTGTCACTGGCCAAATTGCTGCTTATTATCGAAAGGGCCCTTGAAGCCAGCAATCTGCAAATCGAGAATGCTGGCCTTAAACAACAGTTGGTTGCCGATATTGAACCGGTGGGTAAAAGCGCTGCCGTTGCCAGAACCAAAGATCATCTTAAGCGTTTGGCGCAACACGATGCCCGTATTTTGTTTACCGGTGAAGCCGGTGTAGGCAAAGAAATGTACGCCCGCTATCTGCACAACAACAGTTCGCACCGTGATGGCCCTTTTATTGATGTGGCGGTAGGCAGTATTTCGCCAGAGAACTCCGCAGTAGAATTTTTTGGCAAAGAAGATGCCGGTAGAATTCATGTCGGCTTACTGGAACGGGCGCATAAAGGCACTTTGTTTCTGGGCGAAATCGGCGACATGGATAAAGAAACCCAGGCTAGACTGCTCAGCGCCCTGGAATCCAGCTCTTTTTTGCGGGTGGGCGGCAGTGAAGCCGTGCGGGTTGACGTGCGGATTATCGCCTCGACACGTATCCCTTTGGATGAAGAAATCAGGGCACGGCGTTTTCGCCAGGACTTGTATTACCTGCTCAACGAAGTCACCATCGAAATCCCGCCTTTAAGGGAGCACAGCGAAGACGTACCGGGATTGCTCAGTTTTTACGTCGATTATTTTGTCAACCAGGAGAAATTGTCTTTCCGGCGCTTTTCGATGGCTGCCCAAAACTTTTTGCGTAACTACAGCTGGCGCGGTAATGTCCGGGAATTAAAAAACCTGGTGCAACGCCTGATGATCTTGGGCGTAGGCGAAGATATCGAATTGGCTGAAGTCAAATCCGCCCTGGGAACAGTTGCGAACGATGTCGTTGCCTCGTCATCCGTCCCTGACTTTTTTAACCTGCCTTTAAAAGAAGCCAGAGATCATTTTGAAAAAGCCTATCTGGAATACCATTTTGAAAAAACCGGCGGCAGTGTTGCAAAATTATCCGCAGCGGTAGGCATGGAACGCACGCATCTTTATCGTAAATTACACTCGTTAAATATCAAATTATGAGGCGTTTCGGACAATGCTCTTCTTGTTACACATAAAAAAAAATTGAAAAACGCGGCAGTATTTAGTATTATTGGCAGTCTTTTCTTTGGCCTTTAACAGCAAGACATAAGTAACGAACGAATGAAAACATTTAGTGCAAAACCAGCAGAAGTTAAGCGCGATTGGTACGTGGTCGATGCAGAAGGAAAGACATTAGGTCGTCTTGCTTCTGAGATTGCACTTCGCCTTCGCGGCAAACACAAACCCGAATACACACCTCATGTTGATACCGGTGATTACATTATTGTCGTCAATGCTGAAAAAATAGGCGTTACTGGCAATAAAGAAAAAGACAAGCTTTATCAACATCATACCGGCTACATCGGCAATTTGAAAACCGTAAGCCTTGGTAAATTAAGAAAAACATTTCCTGATCGCATTATTAATACAGCAGTTAAAGGGATGTTACCAAACAATCCATTGGGTCGTGCCATGTTCAAGAAATTGAAAGTGTATGCGGGCCCTGAACATGATCATCAGGCTCAACAGCCAAAAGTTTTAGAAATTTAAGCGAGCACTCTATGGCAGCAACCCAATATTACGGAACCGGTCGTCGTAAAGCCGCAGTAGCGCGTGTTTATGCAACGTCAGGTACTGGCAAAATCACCATTAATTCGAAGTCTATTGAAGATTATTTTGGCCGCAAAACAGACCAAATGGTTTCTCGTCAGCCATTGCAATCCGTTGAGATGGAAGACAAATTCGACATTAATGTGATTGTTAAAGGCGGCGGCCCTTCTGGCCAGGCCGGAGCCATTCGCCACGGCCTTACCCGTGCCCTGATGGAATACGATGAAACACTGCGCCCAGTGCTTAGAAAAGCCGGTTTTGTTACCCGTGATTCACGCGTGGTAGAACGTAAGAAAATTGGTCTGCACAAAGCCAGAAAACGTCCCCAGTACTCAAAACGTTAAGCGGTATTTGCGAGAAGATTCGTTCTCGCTTTGTATCATCCCAAAAAGGGCGGCATTGTTCAAATGTTGCCCTTTTTTGCTTATATACCCAGCAACTTGCGCCTACGCCAAAACGTGGCCCTGCTCATTCCCAGCAAATCGGCCGCCATACCCGCCCGGCCATGACTGTGCTCCAGAGCCTGACGGATAGCTGCCACTTCATCCTCATCATCACGTGCTGGACTGCGTTTAAGCGATGGTTTTAGGGCTTCGGCAACACGGGGCTCCCTGAATTCAGGCGGCAACTCAGATAGCCGCAAGGTGCTTCCCCTACCCACAGCAAAGGCGTATTCCACTACGTTATGCAACTCCCTGACATTACCCGGCCAGGAATAATCCAGCAATACGCGCATGGCTTGAGGGTCAATTTTTTCTATTATCCGGACGCGTTCATCGTTGTGCTGAATAATAAAATGCCAAATCAGCAGGCTTATATCTTCCCTGCGTTCTCTAAGAGGTGGCAGAAAAATAGGGACAACCCTTAACCGGTACATCAAATCTTCACGGAAATGTCCGTTTTTTACTTCCTCCCGTAATGAGCGATGGGTTGCAGCCACAATACGCACATCCACATCAATGGTACGGTTTCCGCCTACCGGGATATAGTTCCTTTCCTGCAAGACCCTGAGCAATTTAGCCTGTAATTCGAAGGGTAGTTCTGCAACCTCATCCAGAAACAGCGTCCCGCCATTGGCACGCTGGAACAATCCGCTGTGATCTTTTATCGCCCCGGTAAACGCTCCACGCACATGACCGAATAACTCGCTTTCTAAAAGATTACTGGATAACGCCGCACAATTAACAGCCAGGAAAGGCGCGTTGCGGCGTACACTCAAAGTATGGATTGCTTTGGCAACCAACTCTTTACCGGAACCACTCTCGCCCCTAACCAGCACGGTAGCTTCTGTTTCTGCGGCATTTTGGATAATCTGAAAGACATCGTGCATAGTCGGCGAGCGACTTAAAATGCCGTGGAAGTTTTGTTTTGATGTCGACAATACTTTGGGTAAAAAAGCATTGGGTACTAATTCTGAAGATTCCGCCAGTAAACCTATTCCGCCAGCAAACGCCCCTGCCCGGTCAGACAAAATCCGAATAACTTTTTTTAGCTCGATTTTGCCTCCGTTAACTTGAGGTAGTTTTATGGATTGCTCTTTGTCGTTATTAGCCTCAGTCAGGGCATATCCATCTGGACAGGCTTTGCCAATAACATCTTCCTGCCGCAAGCCTGACAACTTTTCCATGCCTTTGCTCCAATAAAGCACCTGTTGATTTTTATCGACAATATAGATGCCTACCGACTCACAGAGGTCAAGCATTTTCGATAGCAGCGTCGCGCTATCAAATTGTGCCAACCATGCAGCGTGGTCACTGACAAATGCTAATGCTGCGGATTGTTTTTTTTGTCCCATAAGCGCCTTAAACCTTGTGATATTTTTGCGGCTTTGGTGCTGATGGCAATCCGCACCATCCATTATGAGTTCAGGCTACGGTTAAATCACCAGAATTTAAATCTTAACGGCGATTATATTGGCAAAATTAAACCATCTGAAATACGTGTCGATACGCCCAAATCCACTACGTTCCAGCAGCGCATAATTTTCATCAAGCCGGTAGGGAATTAAAATGTTTTCCAAGGCTTCACGCTTACGCTGATTTTCAGTGTCGCTGTAACCGCCCCGTTCAGATTTGAACTGTAAATAATGTTCTATGTAAAGGCGATTTAATACGGGGTCGGCACTGAGTATTTTTTCCGACAACATCAAGATACCGCCCGGTTTTAAGGCGTTGAAAATGGTTTTTAAAACTTGTTCGCGGTCTATGGGACGCACAAATTGCAGCGTCCAGTTGAGAATAGCCACGTTGCATCCGGGAAGATCCTGAAGATGGCTTAAGTCACCATAACGCAACGACACTTTTTTGGCGGCAAGGAGTTCAGCAAGCTTGATGCGAGCCTTGTCCAGCATGGGTTCAGAATTATCGTAGCCAATAAATTCAATATCCGTTGGGCATTTGGGGTGTTGCGCGATATGTTCTATGGTTGTACCGGTTGAACAGCCGAAATCGCAGACCACAGCCGAATTTTTGGG
>SBAV01000347.1 GCA_005239965.1 Methylobacter tundripaludum | reverse complement strand
GAACTGGGTGGTGGGCAATAAGTTAAAAGGTGAGATTGGTTACAAGCATGAGGAAGCGCTTGCGAGTTTTGCACAGTTAGGTGGGACTTTACGGCAAATTCTTAACAACCAGCAGACCGAGCAGGGTTATTTTGCAAATGCTGAATATCAAATTTTGCCAAGTATTTACTTAAAGTCAGGTTTTTTCCGTAATGAATGGATTTATGATGGAAAGGAACGTGAACGGAGTAATTTAACTCAAAATAATGGTGAACTCAGTGTGCAATACCGCAATCTGAGTAGAACTATGGTGGGTTTTCGTGTTGTGTTAACTGACGGACAATATCAAAGGCCAGCTTTAGACCCTTTTGATAATGCATATTTTCGTACCAGCTATAATTTGGATTGGGAATGGAAATACAGCGATAAATTGCGTGTTGGCGGTTTTGTCGGTTATGTCGAACAGGATTATGAGCATAAAACAGCTCTTAATTTTTCAGATGCCGTTGCACGAGTTGACGTTAACTGGTTGCCCAGTGAGAAAACTGCCTTGGCTTTTTCAGCATGGCAGGAAATTGATCAGGCGTTTACCCAAAGTGCGACTTTTGTGTTGAGCCAAGGCGCTAGCTTGACACCTACCTGGTTGCCAACGGCCAAGTTTCGTGTTGAAATGCCACTTTCTTTTGAAAAGCAAGATTATTTGGGGGATCCATCTACTGTGACAAATAACGTTGCTCGCCGTAGTGATGAGGTTGTCAATCTTGGTCTTAATATTATTTATAATCCTTGGATAAATACTGAGTTATCTTTAAAATTTAAGCATGAAAACCGTGATTCCAATGAACCGGACAGTTCTTATGAAGCTGAAACCATAGGGGTTAACGGGAAAGTGGAATTTTGATATAAAGAAAACTATCAAATTTAGTGATGGCTGTGATCACTGATTAGGCTGGGCGTGAGGCAGGCTAGCTCTTTTTAGCTCATCGGATGAATCCACCTAAATATATGAATCACAGCGATCTTAACGATAAATTGAAAATTCGCCTGACAGCGCCATTGCCAGAATGGGCGAAGTCAGGGGTTGTGGCGTTAAGCTGTATGCCAGGGGTTGAAATTCTGGCTTCGGCTGATCCGCTTACTCCTGATGTTATATTGCATTATGGCGATCATGTGGGTATGGCTTGTCAACAGTATGGTTACGGTAAGCTGGGGTTTTGGTATTTCAGGTGGGCGGGTAGCGATTCGGACGCAGTGGCAGCAGCTCGATGTTCAGCGGCGGTTAGCTTAGCGCTTGAGGTAGGGTTGTGGGCTCGATATCCAGATGGCCGTTGTGAATGCCTGTATCAGTCTTTCGGTTTTCTTGAGCCGTTTGCCATTAAGCGTAGTGTCAGAAACACATTAGTCAAAGCCGCTTTTTTTCCGGCCAGAGTAGTGGCAGTTTACTTTAGAAGATCGGCATTGCCTCTGTGTAATGCTGAAACTGTAGCTATTGAACCGAGTTTTTTTGTCGCTTGTTATGCTGAAGTTAAAGCAATACTACAGAAAATTGTACGAAAACTGTTTTATAAAGAACAGTGGTTTGTTGTTGCTGGTATCGGTAATGATCAATGCCCTGTTGCCCCCGGTAAGTGGCATTTAGATCCTGGGCCGGATCGCTTTTGGGCAGATCCTTTTATTTTAGAATATGAAGAACGACGCTGGGTTTTTGTAGAAGAATTACCGTATTCAACTTGGCGAGGCTATTTGTCTGTCATTGAATTGTTCAGTGATGGCAGCCACAGCGAGTCGCGGCCGGTGATAGTAACCGATAAACATCTTTCCTATCCTTTTATGTTTACATGGAAGGGCGATCTTTATATGGTGCCTGAATCCGGTTCGGCAAGAAATCTGGTGTTGTGGAAGTGCGAAAGCTTTCCTGAACGTTGGCAACAGGTTGCGGTGTTACTGACCAATGTTTATGCCGCAGATGCTACGTTAATTGAATTTCAAGGTTATTGGTGGATGTTTATAGCTGTTGCCCATGAAGGTGCTTGTATCCATGATGAACTTCATGTGTATTTTGCCGATTCTCCGTTAGGGCCTTGGCAGGCGCATTCAGATAATCCGGTTAAGTCCGATGCCCGTAATGCCAGGCCGGCAGGCAATATGTTTGTAGAAGACGGTGTTCTTTATCGACCCGCGCAAGATTGCAGTACGGAATACGGCAAAGCGACAGTATTGAATCGGGTGGATCGACTCGATACTGAAAGTTTTTCCGAAACACCGGTAGCACGATTGGACTCGCATTGGCACAAGGATTTTTTACGCACCCATACGTTATCACGTTCACAAAATCTTTGGGCTATCGATGGCTATCGATTGATACCGCGCTGGCGTAGCACAAAGTAACTGTCGCTCAGTAGATTTAAGTAGTAGACCAAAAGTTTTTTAACATTTTTTCGCTTGTAGCCCTTATTAAGTCAGCATAATGTGAAAAAAGACTTATGTTCACCTACTTATATAGCGCTGTAGCGGTAGAACAATGGACGTACTGCCGGCCAGTAATATTTGAAAAATAGGGAGATTATCTTGAATCTTATGATAGGTACTGACTCTTCAGGTCAGGGCGGAGTTGCGTCAGTGGTTTCTGTCTTAATCAATGAGGGTTTTTTACAAAAATACGGAATAAAGTATATTTCTTCTCATGCCGAAGGCGGCGCATTCAAAAAGTTAGTTTTTTTTGGAAGGGCGGTCTTTGATGTCGTTAAAGTGTGCATTTTTTCCAAGCCATGTGTTGTACATGCACACTCCGCATCGGGTAGTAGTTTTATCAGAAAATCGTTGTTGCTTGCTGTAGCAAGGCAGTTTGGATGCAAAACCATTTTTCATGTGCATGGCGGCGGGTTTGATGTGTATGCGGCTGAGGAATCAGGCGCTATGATGCGATGGTGGATACGTAGGACACTTGAAAAAAGCTCAAAGGTTATTGCCTTATCAGATGAATGGGCTGATTTTTTTTCCAGTTATGCTCCGCGTGCTGACGTTTTTGTTCTACCTAATTCGGTAAGGCTGAATGCTTTCAGCGATCACATGGACGAAGAAGAAGGCCGAATTTTATTTTTGGGGCGTGCCGAGACGCGTAAGGGAATATTTGAATTGTTAGCAGCCATATCTCTCCTTAAACCGACGTTTCCGACAATTAAACTGGTCATTGCCGGTGATGGTAATCTTACTGTGGTGCAGAATAAAGCGAAAGAGCTGGATATTGTTGAATGTATCGACATCCTTGGTTGGATAGGGGCGGATCAGAAAAAACAAGAATTGCAACGGGCCTGTATTTTTACCTTACCGTCCCATGCTGAAGGACTGCCGATGTCCATGTTAGAGGCCATGGCCGCAGGTAAGGCGATTGTGGTGACCTCGGTAGGTGGGATTCCCAGCACTGTCAGCGATCAAGTCAATGGCCTGGTAATTCCACCCCGTGATGCGGCAGCATTGGCAGCAGCACTAGGTCGATTGCTGGCCGATAAACAGTTACGTATGCATCTTGCCACCAACGCTCGCAAAACCATTGAGGAGCATTATAGCAGCCATATTGTGCTTGAAAAATTATCTACTTTGTATGACGAACTTAGCCACATAACCCAAAAATGAATACGGTTTTTTACGGTGTGTGCGGGATGAAAAACTATTTTTAGCGCGAGGTCAATCATGAGCTATCAACGCGTAATTGAAAAACTGGCCTGGTTAATTAATCGATTCCGCTGCATGTCGGCAGCAGAGATTTTTTACCGCATCGAGCAGGTTTATATTAATAAGGCTATCAAGTATGGCGTATTAAGTACTGCTGTGCCAAAGCCGAGCCGTCCAGAAGATGATGCCCCGATTCTTGTTTTTGATTGTTCGGACATTGATGGTGCGGCTTACATTAGGGAAGCTGATGCCATTCTTGCCGGTAACGTGATTTTGTTTGCCGCCAAGACTTTTAATGTCGGCAGCCTCCCCGAATGGAATCGGGATCCTTTGACCGGAATTGTTGGGCCACTCAGTTTTGGTTTGGACATGGCCATTACAAACCGGGAATTAGTGGGTGATATTAAGCATGTTTGGGAGTTAAATCGCCATTTGCATTTAGTCAGGTTGGCACAGGCATACATCATCAGTGGTAAATTGGAATATCTGGATGGGCTTGTAAGGCAAATTAGCACTTGGTTGGAGCAATGTCCGCCGTTTAGAGGGCCTAATTGGACCAGTTCCTTGGAACTGGGCATTCGGTTGATTAACTGGAGCCTTATTTGGCAGATACTAGGTGGTTGGGATGGTGTTTTGTTTAAACGCCCTGAAGGCGAATTGCTGCGCTCACGCTGGTTACACGTTATTTTCGCCCATTGCCAATTTATCAGTCGACATTTTTCGCGGCATTCCTCGGCAAACAATCATTTAATCGGTGAACTGGCAGGACTGTATGTGGCGGCGCGGACTTGGCCTTGTTGGCTTCAGTCTGAGCAGTGGGCTGTGTTTAGCAAAGCCGAGCTTGAACGCGAAGCGGTGCTTCAGTATTCAACAGATGGTGTCAATAAAGAACAGGCCTTTGCTTATCAGGTGTTTACTTTAGAATTTCTGATGACTGCCGGTATTTATGGTCAGCGAGGTGCGGATGCGTTTGCAGACAGTTATTGGGAAGTTGTGTACAAGGCCTTACGTTTTTTGAAATCAATTCCCGATGTGGCTGGGCGTGTGCCTATGGTCGGCGATGCCGATGACGGTATTGTGCTGCGTCTTGAGCCCGGTGAAGCTAAAGATCGGGTCGCAATGGTATTGGCATTGGGCGAAGCTGTTTTTGCTAACAATGCTCTCGCGTCACGTACCGACACTGTTAAGTGGCTGTTAGGTAAGGCCACTGGCATAGCGCCTGTTTCGGCACATTGTTCTGCTACCGATTGGCAATTTCCTGATGGCGGCTATTTTCTGTTTGGTTCTCATTTTGGTACGCGCGATGAAATCAAAGGCTTATTGGATTGCGGTGCGTTAGGGTATTTGGGCATCGCCGCGCATGGTCATGCTGATGCCTTGGCGATCACCTTATCAATAGCCGGTGAAGAATGCCTTGTGGATCCCGGCACGTTTTCGTATTGGAATGAACTGAAATGGCGTGATTATTTTCGGGGCACTTCCGCTCATAATACCATTAGGGTAGATGGCTTGGATCAATCGGTCAGTGGTGGACGTTTTATGTGGACGCATAAAGCACAAGCCACTGTCGACAAAATGCCGGTTTCTTCCAGTCAGTTTGAGTTTTCCGGGCATCATGATGGTTACCTGCGGCTAGCCGATCCGGTCCGCCATGTTCGTACTGTACGTTATGAGAATGAGGCAACACGCTTGGTTGTGCATGATGTTGTTTCAGGAAAAACAGAGCATGAAGTTGAACAGTTTTGGCACTTTGGGCCAACTCTTGAACTTGATCTGGATGACAATTATGTACGGATTAAGGGTCTGCGCTTTAAAGCCGTCATGGAGTTTTTAGGCAGTGATTTGCAGATACAAGTGTTTTACGGTAACGAAGATTTACCTTTGGGTTGGTTATCCCGTGCTTATGAGGTAAAACAGCCGATTCATGTTATTAGGGTGCGTACCGCATCCAGATTGGTATCGATTGAAGCTCGATTAAAAATAGAAATACTTTGAAATAATTACAGAATTTATGGGTATGTTTTGTTAACCGTGGCACATCAAAAGCCATCATCTTAGTCAATGGTCAGTGCATAACTGCTGCAATAAACATAGGGGCAAATGAAAAATGTTCTCACACCCT
>SBAV01000037.1 GCA_005239965.1 Methylobacter tundripaludum | reverse complement strand
GTATTTATTATCTTTAGCGGCAAAAAACTCTGGTTAAGTGAGATAGCTACAAAACTTGTAGGGAGCCCAATAAATCAAGGGAACAAGCCGATTAAATACTGAAAGCACCAGTGTCTACCTTGAGTGGCCGACAAGCACAGCACCGCCTCACCCGCGCACATCACAATTAAACCTAATTTAAATTTTACCCCCAATGCCGAAAAAGCCTGAGTCGTGAGACTCACTTTTGCTTGGCTTTATCGGCACTGGAGTTCGTTCGGCAAGGACTTAAGATCAAAACCCACTGGGCTTCCTACAAAACCATAACTGATTTAATACTGGACGATCGGCTAAGTAGACTTAATAAAATACGAATCAGGATACCGGACTCAAATTCTCATTGTCATACAAACGGCTTCTTTTCCAGCCTACAAACTTGTGGTCGTGAAATTCAATGTCGTTGTCAATGGCATGCTCGTAACAACTTCTGAACAATTTGGCAGTGCGAAACGCATGTAATTCATCATCCGCAGAAACCCTGTCGACATTGCCAACCTGAAAGGTTTTGTTTCTGGATTTGCCATTGCTGACCCAAAAAACGGTATAGCACAAATAGCTCTTGTCTTTACGATGGTCATATTTGATAGTGCGGGAGACGCCGGTAACGCCAGTTGTGGTTTTATTTTTGGGCGGTTTAAGAAAGCGCATTTTGCTGCCTTTTAAAACTACCAGCATCTGATCTCGCCAGGTAATTGCCGCTTGTAGAGACTTGCCTTTATTTCCCCACAATTTGTGAGAAAAATAACGGCTGCTTTCTTTTCCGCGTCTTACGATGCGCACCTGATAACCGAATACATCAGGTTCGGTGATATGTTTATTTTTTGGCATGGAACGATCCCCCCATCAAGAATCATTGATTTATTGTTGCTACGACGACACCACACTGGCTGTACAGTTAGTGTTTTTTAAAACTCAGGACTATTGTTATTCTTGTAATCCAATGATTACAAATTATCGCTAATGTTAAAAAAAAGCAAGCAAAAAATAACGCTAAACAATTATTAATTGATTTAGTGTAAAATGAAAACGCGTACCGCCGAGTGTGACGAGTCGCTGCACAGTACGCTCGTAACGCCTGGCTTTATTCCCCTGCTATGAACAATAAATGTTATTTGGAGATAATCGATGAGTGTTTTAGTTGGTAAACAAGCCCCTGATTTTACAGTGCCCGCCGTTCTAGGTGATGGGCAAATTGTTGATTCTTTTAGTTTTTCTTCTGCAACCAGCGGTAAATACGCAGTAGTATTTTTCTATCCTTTAGACTTCACCTTCGTATGCCCAAGTGAATTGATCGCTTTAGATCACCGCATGGATGAATTTACCCGCCGCAACGTTGAAGTCATTACCGTGTCTATCGATTCGCATTTCACCCATAACGCCTGGCGCAACACCCCTGTCAATAAAGGCGGCATAGGCCCCGTGCGTTACACCATGGCGGCTGATATGGCACATAGCATTTGTAAGGATTACGATGTCGAAGCGGCAGCGCCTGCGGTAGCTTACCGCGGCACATTTTTAATTGACCGTAGCGGCGTTGTGCGTCATCAAGTGGTGAATGACCTGCCGTTAGGCCGCAACATGGACGAATTGCTGCGCATGATTGATGCGCTTCAATTCTTCGAAGAGCATGGTGAAGTGTGCCCTGCAGGCTGGAACAAAGGTGACAAAGGCATGAACGCAAGTCCAGCCGGTGTTGCAGAATACCTGGATAAAAACGCCGACAAACTGTAAGCGTTAGCCACTCCGTTTTAAGAGGCGCATTATGCGGCACAATGCGCCTTTTAATGCCTGCTTATTTTTCCGGAATAGTGTCGATTAATCGTTTCCTGATCAACACGGCAGCAAGCAAAGCAACAACTGCCGGTAATTGGCTAATCAAAATCGCCATTACCGGATTGCTGGCCGTACCATGGGTAAGAAACACCGCTGACAAAGGCTTGTAAATCGCAAAATAGCCCAACACCGCTGCTAAACAATAGCCAATAAACCCAACAATTGCCCATTTGGTCGCGTTTTCGCCTTTTTCCTTTGCCGTCATATAAAACCACACAATAACGGCAACAGCCCCCAATTTAGCTAAAAGTGACATCTTCCACCTCTTTAATTAGTTATTATAATTTAACTTTTTTGACTACTGCGCTGCACAGTAACTTTGGCGACCCCGCCCCGGAAAACGCTTATCAACCAACTGTGCGCTTACAGATATCTCTATGTAATGCAATGAGTTAGATTATCATCCTGGTAAGAATTCAAAATAGCAACGGCAATCCTGCACTCATATCCAATGTGAATACCGCCGTCATTTCCAAAATACGGAGGACTCATGGTGACCAAACCGATTAAAATCATGCTCAGCTGCATTGTAGCATTGATTTTAATCCTGTTAATCATGGTTTATACGCTGCTGTTTATCATCGATATCAATAATTTTAAACCCCAGATCAGCACGTTAGCCAAAAATAAAATTAGCCGTAATTTGATGCTTAACGGACAACTAAAGCTGGTTGTATTCCCAGAATTAAGCCTTTCAACTGGCCCTGTTACACTCGGCAATCCAGCTGGCTTTCAGAACTATTTCATGTCTGTTGACGATATCAGTATGCGCCTGAAGCCATTGCCGCTGCTATTAAAAAAAATCAACGCTGATACTGTTCAAATACACGGTCTCAAGCTGAATTTAATCACCAACAAGCAAGGTATCAATAATTGGGATAGCGGATGGCCGTCTAAATCTGGCGGCACACCCACAAATTTGAGAGCCATAGTGAAGGAATTGACCATCAAGGACATCAACTTAGAAAATGCTCAAATTAATTGGGACGACCAACAAGCCGACCAGGCTATTGAGGTTAAAAACTTCAACCTTGCTACCAGCCTCATCGCCACAAATGCGCCAATTGTAAGCCATTTTGCATTGACTGCCCTTGATAAAAAAAACCAGTTGTCCATATCGCTCACTGGACAAACCGCGCTAAAGTTTAATGACAACCTGGACATTTTCGCATTAACGCACAACGCCTTACAAGCTACCGTTACCGGTAAGGCAATCCCTGGAAAATCGGCAACGTTTACAGTAAGCAGCAAAGAAGTGTTAATCGATAAAACCAAGCAAACCGTGAAAACCAGTGATTTACAATTAAAGCTGGCGGATTTACTGATAACTTCGGATATGATGGCGAACTTGAACACTAATCCGCCCGAACTTGGCGGCAAAGCCTGCATTATGCCTTTTAATCCCAGCAATCTCATGAAGCAGTTGACGCTATCACTGCCGCCACGCCGAGATAAGAACGTATTTAAGTACCTTGATGGCCAATTTTCTTTTTATGCTACAACCAATGCTTTTGAATTCAATGGCTTGGCAGTTAATCTGGATGACAGCACCATAACGGGCTCCGTAACGATAAAAAACGGCTCAAAACCGAAAGCTACGTTTAATTTGGCTATTGATGCCATTGACGTTGATCGTTATTTACCGCCTGTGAACAAATCCGCAGAACCTACTGAACCCTCTGACCTGTTGGCGATTACACCCGTTGAAACTTTAAGAGAACTGCGCACCACAGGCACGCTAGCTATCGACAAATTGCACATGAATGGCTCAACATTGCAAAATATTCAGCTTTCGCTGGGTGAGTAAACTTATGGTAGATTCTGTTAGCTTTCAACATAGACTGCTCGCCTGGTTCGATCTGCATGGCCGCAAGGATTTACCTTGGCAACAAAATATCACGCCGTATCGCATCTGGTTGTCTGAAACCATGTTGCAACAGACGCAAGTTGCCACGGCCATTCCCTATTTCGAAGCATTTATACAAAAATTTCCTGGCGTAGAGCATCTTGCCAAGGCCCCTATAGATGAGGTCTTGAGCCTGTGGTCGGGTTTAGGGTATTACGCCAGAGCCAGAAATTTACACAAAAGTGCGCAACGTATTGCCGAACAAGGTTATTTTCCTGAGACCTTGGCTGAACTTCTCACCTTGCCCGGAATAGGATTATCAACAGCCGGCGCCATACTGAGCATCGCTTTCCAAAAAAGCCACCCGATTTTGGATGGCAATGTAAAACGGGTATTAACGCGCTTTAATGCAATTTCGGGCTGGCCTGGCGAAAGCGCAGTCAATAAAAAATTATGGGCTCTCAGCGCCGATTTTACGCCCGTACAGCGCGTTGCCGACTATACCCAAGCCATCATGGATTTAGGTGCAACCGTGTGTACACGCCGCAATCCTGGCTGTGAGCTATGTCCAGTCAATGAAGATTGCCAAGCCAGACTGACCGGCAATGTATCGGAATTTCCAACGCCGAAATCCAGCAAAAAGCTACCGGTCAAGCAACTGGCCTTATTGTTACTGCATAACCCTACTGGCCATATCCTGCTGGAAAAAAGACCACCATTTGGCATTTGGGGCGGGTTGTGGAGCGTTCCAGAGTTTTCTTGCCAGGACTCAGCAAAAGATTGGTGTTTAACGAACAGCATGCCCATTATTAATCAGCACGTGCTAGCCACCAAGAGGCACACATTTTCGCATTATCACTTAGACTATACGCCGGTGTTTATACAAACCGACGCTGTTACCAACAGTGTCATGGACACTGAACAACAACTTTGGTGCACAGCCGGACACATTAATACACTGGGGTTGCCAGCACCTGTTAAGCGACTCTTGCAACAACACTTTCAACAACGAGGATAACAATGACTAGATTCGTTAATTGCGTAAAACTGGGCATCACTGCCGAAGGCTTGGATGAACCGCCTTTCCCAGGCCCGAAAGGTCAGGAGATATTTGAAAAAATATCCAAACAGGCTTGGAAAGACTGGTTAAGCAAACAAACCATGCTAATTAATGAAAACAGATTGGCCAGTTTTGACCCGAAAGCACGGGCTTTTTTGGCTGAAGAGCGAACAAAGTTTCTGTTCGAAGGCAATACT
>SBAV01000270.1 GCA_005239965.1 Methylobacter tundripaludum | reverse complement strand
TAAGCCGGTACAAGGCTTCTCTGGAAAACGAATCACAATCAAAAGGAATCAAACATTTATTCGCAGCAATCAACGCCGATTGGCTGTAGAAGTTAAGCACCGGTGGCGTGTCAATGTAGATAGCATCAAAGCCGGTTAATTTGTCCAAAGCCTCTTTCAGCTTAAAAATCTTAAAACGGGATTCCAACCGGCTTTGCAAAGGTTCCAGTTCTGGATGTGAAGGCACGACAAACAAATTAGGGTAAGTCGTTTCGTGGATGGCGCTTTCCAGGCCGGAATTGTTATTGCCACCAAACAGCGACAAACTCAGGCTGTCCTTAAAAAAGGCGGCAATGGTTCTGTCGCTGTCTTCAACTTTTTTGCCCAACAGGTAATGTGTTGAATTACCTTGGATATCAAGGTCGATCACCAAAGTACGCTTGCCCTCAACAGCACTGATGGCGGCTAAATTACAGGTAATGGTAGATTTTCCGACACCGCCTTTTTGATTGAATATAACCCTGCGCATGTTATTCTCCGTGAAATCAAATAGATAAATCGCCCATTATAAGGCCTGAAAGGGTGAGATCAAATGCGTATAAAGGTTTTGGCGTGGCATTGCGGGCATTCAGGGATTTCGCTGGGTGTTTTAAAGGCGATTTCCTTGCCGCACTCATCACATACAAAAGTGCCGGGGGCACAGATATCGCCGGTATGGTAGTTGTCGGTTTTGGCCAGTTGTTCTAAATGTGCCAGTTCCAGTTTGGTCTTGTCGGCAAGATTTAAGAAGGCATCCAGGGTAAAATTTTCAATCAATTCAATATCAAACTTAAACCATTCGGACAGCGAATCATTGTCTTTTTTGTCAGGCAGGCCGTGCGCGGCGCTTTCTATATCGCGTTTAACGAAGCCCGAAACCTTGTCAATCTCTTCCCGGGTTAATTCCGAGGCCTCATGGATTTTGTCTTTGGCAATTTCCAGACCATCCGCAAGTGAATGCAACGTGTCGTCCATCACTTCATAAAGATGCTCCATAAGGTCGGTGTAGGCGTTGACCAGCTTATTTTTATCCATGGGTACTCTCCAAAAAAATGGTGCTTTAGATTTAAGCAACTGTACGGTATTCTAACGCTTTTGACCGATAAAAGACGAGTAAGATGCAAGAAAATTATCAGCCGCAAGCGATAGAGCAAGACGTACAAAAAGCCTGGGAAGCATCAGGTGTATTTAATGTATCGGAGTCTACCAGTAAAGAAAAGTATTATTGCCTGTCCATGTTCCCGTACCCTAGCGGTAAATTGCACATGGGACATGTGCGTAATTACACTATTGGCGATGTTATCAGCCGTTATCAGCGGATGTTGGGCAAAAATGTTCTGCAACCGATGGGCTGGGATGCCTTTGGATTGCCGGCAGAAAATGCCGCCATGCAGCACGGTGTGCATCCTGCGGACTGGACTTACAGTAATATTGATTACATGCGCGACCAGCTCAAGCGTTTGGGTTTTGGTTATGACTGGAACCGCGAAATAGCGACTTGCGATCCTGATTATTTCAAGTGGGAACAATGGTTTTTTCTTAAGTTGCTTGAAAAAGGCCTGGCCTACAAAAAGACCGCACCGGTTAACTGGTGTCCCAAGGACATGACCGTGCTGGCTAATGAACAGGTGATCGATGGCTGCTGCTGGCGCTGCGACAGCAAGGTAGAGCGCAAGGAAATCGCCCAGTGGTTTCTAAAAATTACCGCTTATGCCGATGAGTTGCTGCAATCCTTAGACACACTGGACGGCTGGCCGGAACAGGTCAAGACCATGCAAGCCAACTGGATAGGCCGCTCGGAAGGCGTGGAAATGGATTTTCCCGTGGCTGAGTTGGAACCGGTACGCATCTACACCACGCGCCCTGATACGCTAATGGGTGTCACTTATCTTGCGGTTGCGGCTGAACATCCTCTGGCGCTGAAAGCTGCCGAAAGCAACGCTGATATTCGTGCCTTCATTGATGATTGCAAGATGATGGAAACCTCGGAAGCCGCCATGGAAACCATGGAAAAACGCGGCGTTGATTCCGGCATCCAGGCGACCCATCCCATTACTGGCGAATCAGTTCCCGTATGGATAGCCAACTTTGTGTTGATGGGTTATGGTACGGGCGCGGTGATGTCGGTGCCTGCACACGACCAGCGTGATTTTGAATTCGCCCAAAAATACGGCATTGCCATTAAGCAGGTCATTTTTTCTGTGGAAGGTAGCGAAGATGACTGCACTGAACAAGCGTTTACCGCTAAGGGCATATTGAAAAATTCTGACCCGTTTGACGGCTTAACATCTGCACAGGCCTTTAACGCCATCGCCGAAGCCTTGGAAAAAGACGGCAAAGGACTCCGTAAGGTCAATTTTCGGTTGCGTGACTGGGGCGTGTCCCGCCAACGTTATTGGGGCGCACCGATTCCGGTCATTTATTGTGACGATTGTGGCACAGTGCCGGTGCCTGAAAAGGATTTGCCAGTCACTTTACCCAAAAATGTCGTTCTGGATGGCTCACAATCGCCGTTAGTGACACATCCAACCTTTTCGAAATGCAGTTGTCCGCAGTGTGGTAAACCAGCCAGACGGGAAACTGATACTTTCGATACCTTCATGGAATCATCTTGGTATTTTGCCCGGTTTGCCTGCATGGATGCAGGCAAGGGGCGTGAGCAGGGAGCGGCAAGCTTTGCCTGTAACAAGGCCGATAGTATGCTGGATGCACAGGCTAACCACTGGTTGCCGGTAGACCATTACATCGGCGGCATTGAACACGCAATTTTGCATTTATTGTACGCCCGCTTTTATACCAAACTGCTGCGCGATGAAGGTTTGGTGAACTGCGATGAGCCGTTCAAACGTTTGCTGACCCAAGGCATGGTGCTGAAAGATGGCAGCAAAATGTCCAAATCCAAAGGCAATACCGTTGATCCGCAAAGCCTGATTGACCAGTATGGCGCGGATACCGTGCGCTTGTTTATCATGTTTGCAGCTCCCCCTGAGCAATCGCTAGAGTGGTCAGACAGCGGCGTGGAAGGTGCGTCCCGCTTCTTGAAACGTTTGTGGCGGCAGGCTTACCTGCATATTAGCGGGGGTGGTTCTACTGTTGCTTTGGATAAAGACGCGCTGACCGATGAACAACGGGCAGTGCGTCGGCAATTGCATCAAACCCTACAGAAAGTCAGCCATGATATGGGCGTGCGCACTATTTTCAATACTGCCATTGCCGCCAATATGGAGCTGGTGAACACCTTAACCAAATTTACCGACGACTCCGATAACGGCAGGGCGATCCGTCAGGAAATACTGGAATTGATTGTACTGATGTTGTCACCGATGGTGCCGCATATTTGTCACCAGTTATGGCTGGATTTGGGGCATCAGGAACCGTTGCTGGCGATGGCGTGGCCGAGTGTTGATGAATCCGCTTTGGTGCAGGATTTATTGGAACTGGTGGTGCAAGTCAACGGCAAGTTGCGCAGTAAAATAGCTGTGTCGGCCACGGCCAACAATGAAGAAATTCAAGCTGTCGCCTTGGCAAATCAACATGTTCAGCGTTTTATGGAAGATAAGCCGTTCAAGAAAGTGATCATCGTGCCCGGCAAGCTGGTTAACATTGTCCTTTGAGTCCAAGGAGTGCGTCCTGATGAAAAAATTGCTCGTCCTAATTATGGCAGTGCTGATAGCGGGGTGCGGCTATCATTTGCGCGGCGCATTTGATCTGCCCTCGGGGCTTAAAAAAGTTTACCTACAAGGCGGGTCAGCGCAATTACGCGAACAATTCAACAAAACCCTGGAAGGATCATCAGGGCAGCTTGTTAATTCGGCTGGTGCAGCGAACATCAGGGTCAGGGTTTTCGATAACGATATTAAGCAAAGGGGGGTGTCATTAAGTGCGGGCGGCCGTTCCAATGAGTTCGAATTGTACTACCGCGTGGAGTACGAGTTGCGCGATGCCGCCAACAAGGTGTTGGTAGCCCGGGAGCCTTTGGAAATCAGGCGCGAATATTTTAACGATCAGCAGGATATTATCGCCAAAGACAATGAGGAGGGCGTGATTCGAAATGAAATTTACCAGCAGGCGGTTCGAGGTATTCTTAATCGGATGCGTGCCGTACAGGAAACCAAGTCCAAGTAATGCGCATCAAACCGGAGCAACTGGGCGCGGCATTGCAAAAATCCTTGGCGCCGGTTTATTTCATCAGCGGTGATGAACCTTTACAACTGACCGAAGCCGCAGATGCCATCAGGGGCGCCGCCAAAAAAGCCGGTTTTGCAAGCCGTGAAGTGCTTGCTGTTGATGCCCATTTTGAATGGAAACAGTTAGCCCTTACCGCCGCCGAACAATCCATTTTTGCCGATAAAAAAATCATCGATTTGAGGTTGTCCGGCAGCGGGCCGGGTACCGATGGCGCAAAAGCTTTGCTCAGTTATTGTGGGTCTGTGCCCGATGATACGTTGTTAATGGTTACCTGCGGTAAGTTGGCCAGTGCCTCGCTGAAATCGCGGTGGTTTCAGGCGCTGGATAATGCCGGCGTGGTTATGCAGGTTTGGCCGCTGGAAGGCCAAGCTTTATTGGCCTGGCTACAGCAGCGTTTGCAGCTTCGCGGTTTGCAGGCGGATCGGGAAAGTATCAGGCTGATTGCCTCCAGGGTTGAAGGTAATCTTTTGGCGGCTGTTCAGGAGATAGAAAAGCTTTACGTGCTTTATGGGTCTGGCAATCTCAGTTATCAGCAAATTATTGACGGGGTGGCTGATAATTCCCGTTATGATGTGTTTACATTAGTGTCATCTGTCATAGAAGCCGATGTCAATAGAATTTACAAAATAATGACCAGTTTAAAGGCAGAAGGTGTCGCTGCGCCTGTTGTGTTATGGGCCTTAACCCGCGAGGCCCGTAGCCTAGTCAAAATGAAATGGCAACTCTCACAAGGGCAAAGCAGGGACATTGTTTTTAGAAACAACCAGATTTGGGATAAGCGCCAAGCGTTGGTTTCTGCGGCGCTAAATCGACTGAGCTTTCCTGATTTGAATGCCATCATCATACTCAGCGCCAAAGCAGACAGGGAAATCAAAGGCCAGCAGGCCGGCGATGCCTGGGAAACACTACGCTCTATTTGTTTGCTGTTTGCTTCCGTAAAACCTGTGTAAACGTACTTATTCACTTCCCCCCTTGAAAAGGGGGGATTTGAGGGGGGATTTTGTCATAAAACCTCCCCTAACCCCTCCTTTTCAAAGAGGGGGGCTGAATAATTACGGTGTAAACGGGTTTCAATACCTCTTCGTCAGTGGCGACTGATTAGACTGATTAATCAAGGTGCCATGTCAAAGCAAAAGTTTCAGCAGTAGAAACAAGCCTATGATGGCTGTCAGTTTTGGATACACACGATAAAAACATTAGCCTATAAGTTATCATTTATAGTATATTGAT
>SBAV01000131.1 GCA_005239965.1 Methylobacter tundripaludum | reverse complement strand
ATGATAATGTCTTCTGGAAATGCATCTACGCCTTTGGAAAAAGGGAAATATGGCCATATTTGTAGAGCCATGAGATTATAACCATTTGATTTTTATGATCACTAAAATGGAATCGCGTAACCCCATAATCCGGTACAATCAGCTTTTATTTAAGAGGTAGATCATTTTTCATTAATTTAGGAGCTTTCTTATGACACAAAAGTACTTCAAACAAACCTGCATCAAAACGGCTTGTGCAGCAATATTGACTACGGTCGCCAGTATAAGCATGATGGGCGATGCCTTGGCGCAGGAAGAGTGGGCTATTCAACTGAAGGTATTTCCAAAGTGTACAAACTGTCACACCAGTCAACCCGGTAATGGTGATACTGTAAAACCAGCAGCCAAGGCGGCTTACGACAATGGCGGTGTGATACCTGGCCTGCAAAATTTTCTTAAAAATTCGGCAGGCAATGCTAAGCCAGTATTGTTGCCGATTGACAATCAATGGAATGTCCAGGTTGGTGAAGTGCCATTGACCATTCCATTGATCGTAAAAGACAAAGAAGCCGACAGTTTTATAATGCAATTGACTAATGCCGCCAGTGCTACCGCACCTAAAGGTTACAGTTTTTCCAAGCCCTACACGGTAGCCAGCAGCAATCTACCCGCCATAGATTTTAAATGGAAACCTGTGACCGCACAAAAAAACAAAAATTACCCTGTCACTTTTCAGGCTAAAGAAACCACTTCAACAGGTACCACGCAGGTTTCCAACACAGTAAAGGCCAATATTTTTGTATGGGCGGCGCGTCCAGTATCAGCCAAATATGTCATTGAGCAGTTTATTGTGAGCTCTGCCAAATGGAGTGCTAACAAACTGGCCGTGACAGGGCGAGTTGTGTTCAAAAAAACTGCCTCCACAGCTGCACGGGCGGCGGCGCTGAAAACTTTACGTTTGAATATTAAGAGTAATCTTGGCATTGTTGTTGCTTCCGTTCTTTTAAAACCAAATGCGACCGGTGCATGGGCGAGTACTTTTGCTTTAACTGGTACAAAAGTACCTTGCCTCGTAAAAGCCGAGTATGAAAAACTTAATGCGGCACGGGTTGTCAATTCCGCCCCTACAGCAACATGCGTTAAATAACTCACCAGGTTGGCTAAAATTACCCGGCGCTGTTTGCTGCGCTGGGTACCCTTTGCCCTAACTATTGTGAAAATCATTTTATAGTGTTCTTTTCAATGACTTGAAAAACGCATATAATGTTTAGTTCAACTGGGCATTAGCCCTCTCCTTGCTTTACTGGCTTTTCTAAAAAGCTGGAAGGCTTAACCGAAAGGAAAAATATGCGACACTATGAAATTGTCTTTTTAGTCCATCCGGATCAAAGTTCCCAAGTTCCTGCCATGATTGAACGCTACAGGTCCCTTATCGAATCTGCATCTGGCGCCATTCATCGCCTAGAAGACTGGGGACGTAGGCATCTGGCTTATCCCATCAAAAAAATCCATAAAGCACATTATGTGTTAATGAATGTAGAGTGCGATCAAGCCACTCTAGCTGAACTGGAAAGCGGCTTTCGCTTTAATGATGCTATTTTGCGTAGCATGACCTTATTGCAAAAAGCAGCAATTACTGGGCCTTCCATCATTGCCACATCAACAGCGGAAGAAAACAAAATGGCTGAAGCAAGAGCAAAAGAAGCTGCCGCTAAAGAAGCAGCAGCCGCTGCAGAAACTGATCTCAATGACATCAATCTTGATGATATCGATGAAACACTTATTGCTGATGTTGACATTGACGAACTTCCTGCAGAATAAAAACATTCACTCATTGGATTACGAGGACACCTATGGCCCGCAACATTAGACGTAAAAAATTCTGTCGATTTAGCTCCGAAGACGGTACGCAAATTGACTACAAAGATCTGGACTTATTGAAAGATTACATTACAGAAACAGGCAAGATTGTTCCAAGCCGTGTGACCGGTACAGGCGCAAAATATCAACGTCAGTTATGCGTTGCTATCAAGCGTGCGCGCTATATCGCTTTGTTACCTTTCTGCGACGCTCACGAATAAGCCCCCTAAAAGAGCAACGGTTGTGAAATCTTTAGCGACATACATCATGCAAGGCAGAATGCAGGCTATGATAGCGGCTTCCTGTTTGGCTTTGTTGTCACTTAAATATCCACCGGTAAGTGTGGTAAGTTCGGCCTCGGTCGCTCTGGTGACGTTAAGGCGTGGCGGTTCTGAAGGCCTGTATATTCTTGGGTGCGCGGCAATTGCTGCGGGCTTGATGGGTTTTTTCATCCTGGGCAATTTTCAGTTTGCCTTGGGTTATGTCATGGTACTTTGGCTACCGATATGGTTGATATCCATTGTATTAAGAGAAGGTCGACACTTGTCATTGGCAGTTGAAATTGCTGTACTCCTAGGCGTTCTGGGGGTTATCGCGATTTACAGCTTTATGGCTGATCCTACCGCGACCTGGAAACAGATACTGATACAAATGGCACCTGCCAATGCGCCGGCTGAAAATACACAGCGCACCATAGAAACAATTTCCCGCTATATGACGGGAGCTGTTGCGGCAGGTAGCGTAGTGGGGCTGTTATTGGGACTATTTTTGGGTCGCTGGTGGCAAGCAATACTCTACAATCCAGGTGGCTTTAGACAGGAGTTTTTGTCATTAACCACACGTCCCCGCTATACGCTGGGCACCTTGCTTGTTATCGGTATCGCTATGGCAAATATGGGTGTCATTTCCGACGTAGCTAGAAATATCAGTATAGTACTGGTTGTGCATCATACTTTTATTGGTGCCGCTATATTACATACGGTGTTTTCAGCTAAACGTCTGGGACGTTATATCGTACCTATGTTTTATGTGACAATGATTTTAATCCCGCATACCTTATTGGCCGTTGCCTTGGTTGGCTTGACCGACATGTTGCTGAACTTACGAAAAAATAAACTTGAACCAACAGACGCTAAATAGCGTAACCGTTTGGTAATATCTGAAAAAAATGAGGCATTAAACGATGGAAGTTATTCTTCTTGAAAAAATAGCAAACCTGGGTAACCTGGGTGACAAAGTCACCATTAAATCAGGTTATGGCAGAAATTATCTGGTTCCACAAGGCAAGGCGGTTCCAGCAACAGCACAAAAGGTAGCTGAATTTGAAGCGCGTCGCGCCGAGCTTGAAAAAGCTGCGGCAGCAAAATTGAGCGAATCGCAAGCTCGTGCCAACGAATTGGCCAAATTGTCTGTGCTTATTACCCATAAAGCAGGTGAAGAAGGCAGATTGTTCGGCTCTATCGGCACGCACAATATTGCTGAAGCGATTACCAAATTGGGCGTACCTGTCGGTAAGCATGAGATTCGTTTGCCGCATGGCACCATTCGCCACATCGGTGATTTCCCAATCGATATTAATTTGCACACGGATGTTGTTGCGACTATCACCATTAAAATAGCTGCCGAGTAATCAGCAACATTAATCGCAACCCGAACTGTTCTTTTGTTGGGCAGTAAAGGTTGCGAATCCTTATGATTTTCCCGTGAAATCATTCGTATCATTCCCCTTTCTTTTGCTGGTAACCTTCGCATGAGCAGTGTATCCAGTGTCCATTTTAGCAAGATGCGAATAACCAACCGCTTCATGCAACTCATTTATTCAGCGCTGTTTTATGTGTTGATACCGTTTGTGTTATGCCGCTTGTTATGGCGCAGTATTAAAGCTCCGGCTTATCGCCAACGCTGGAATGAACGCTTTGCATTCTATCACGCAACTTACTCCCAAGGCGTTATTTGGTTTCATGCCGTTTCAGTGGGCGAAGCTGAAACCCTGTTTCCGCTGATAAAAACAATACAACAGCATTATCCCAACGCAAAAATAGTCATTACCACCACAACGCCTACCGGTTCTGCCCGCGTTAAAGCGGTGTTAAAAGACACCGTGACGCATGTTTATTTACCTTATGATGTGCCCGATGCGGTTAATCGCTTTATGGCCTGCTTTAAGCCCAAGCTGGCGGTCATCATGGAAACGGAAATTTGGCCTAATCTTTTTGCGTACTGCGGCCGCCATAACATTCCGCTGTATATGATTAATGCCCGGGTGTCCGAAAGGTCAACGCGCGGTTATCAAAAACTTTCCAGCCTTATTAAGCCAGCCTTGGCACACGTTACCATCCTTACCCAATCACAACAGGATACTGACCGGTTTATCGCCATTGGCGCTAAACCTCAACAGGTCAAAACCCTGGGTAACATGAAGTTTGATCTGGATAGTTCGCAAAATACCCGTGAGCAGGGTTTAGCCATTAAATCCCAATTGTTCAAGAATAGATTTGTTTGGCTGATTGCCAGTACCCATCAAGGTGAAGAAGATATATTTCTGGCTATTTATCAGGAAATTAAAGCTAAAATTCCTGAGTTGCTATTGCTGGTTGTGCCGCGTCATCCCGAACGTTTTTTAGAGGTTAGAAAACTGTGCGAACAGCAACAGCTTAAGCTTGCAACGCGCACAGCCCAAAACAGCGTACACCCGGACACCGATGTTTATTTATTGGATACTCTCGGCGAGTTACGCACATTTTATGCGGCAGCGGATGTCGCTTTTGTTGGCGGCAGCATGGTGCCGGTCGGCGGACATAATATACTGGAAGCCGCTGCGGTTGGCGTACCCGTTATGTTCGGCCCCTTTATGGCGAACTTTAAAAGCATTTCCGAAAATGTACTGGCCTTGGGCGCTGCAATACAATGCCAGGACAAAAATGCACTTGCTGAAACTATTATGGCGTTGCATCAAGATTCCAACTACCGTGAGTCACTTGCCGCAAAAGGCAAGGCTTTTGTAGAAAACAACAAAGGCGTATGCGCAAAAATTATTGAAATGCTGCCGTTAGCTTAGTTCTACTTTGTTAAATCAACATCGCCCTATCATGTTGAAAAAACCAATTGATTTTTAAACGCATAATCAATCGATGCTTGCCTCCTCCTGTGT
>SBAV01000108.1 GCA_005239965.1 Methylobacter tundripaludum | reverse complement strand
TAGAACTGGAAGAAGTAATTAAAGTAACAATGGTAGGATTCAAGTTCTTTAAATTGATGAAAGGCCACTAAGATGCCCACCATTTCGATGTTTTATGGCATTCTCATCCGAATGTTCTTTTATGACACAGACAAACACCATGTACCGCACATTCATGCCGAGTATCAAGGGTAGATCGCGGTTTACGCCATCGCCGATGGGTCGGTCTTGGCTGGTGAGCTACCAATTAAAAAGCACAAACTCGTTGTGGCGTGGATTGAAATACATCATGACGATTTGCTTGCCGACTGCAATTGGCCGTGAACGGCAAAAAACCGTTTTCTATCCGAGGGCTTGACCAATGAATATCACCGAAGTTATCCCGCAAGATGACTATGTGCTGTATGTCAAGGCTGCGGATGGTAAAACAAGCTTTTTTGATGTGAAACCTTATCTTGATTCAGAGGCATTCGAGCCATTAAAGGACAAACAGTTGTTCGCACTGCTCCATAATGGCGGCTATTTCGTCGAATGGGACTGTGGGGCGGATCTTTCTGCCGATACCATCTTGGCACGATGGAGTGTTCCCCCCATAGTTTGATTATCAATTATGGTGGCGGTTTGCGTATGCAGCTCCATTTGTATCTGTTGTGTTTGGCACTCGCCTTCTCCTCTGATTGCCCAACAAGTGAGTCAAAGATACCGCTTTAAAAGTCAAGCTTTAATGCCATAATCGGATCGATAAGGTTCCCGAGTTTTAAGGACACCGAAACACAGATGCACCAGTTTTCGCATCACCGCGCATTGCATCCTCTTAAAGGTGCCATAAAGGGCTTATGGCCAATAGAGATGAACAAAACTGGCGGCTTACTTTTGAATGTTAAAAAAGCGTGCAAAACTTTCCAGGATTATGGGGAAAAGAGCGCTCGCTAAGCGACACGCCCTTTACCGTAACGTTATTCCCCAGCAATCGACATTTGCTCAATCAAAATCGAGCCGGTACGAATGTTGCCACGGTAATCAATATCATTACCCACAGCAACGATGTGTTTAAACATGTCTTTTAAATTACCGGCAATGGTAATTTCTTCCACTGGATATTGGATTTCGCCATTCTCTATCCAAAAGCCGCTAGCGCCCCGCGAATAATCGCCCGTCACCATTTTTACACCCTGTCCCATCAACTCAGTGACCAACAAACCCGTGCCCATTTGTTTGAGCATCCCCTGAAAATCCAACGAACCAGACTCAATCGCCAAATTATGCACACCACCGGCATTCCCAGTACTTTGCATCCCCAATTTACGCGCCGAATAAATACCCAACACATAACCGCGCAAAATGCCTTCGCTGACAATATCCCGGATTTGTGTAGCTACGCCATCGCCGTCATAAGCCGCACTACCTAGCGCGCCTTTCAAGTAAGGCTGTTCATGTATGCGGACAAACCCAGGAAAAATCTGCTGCCCCAAAGCATCCAGCAAAAACGACGATTTGCGGTACAAATTGCCGCCACTGATCGCCCCAATGAAAGAACCTAATAATCCTGATGCCGTTTCTGGCGCATACAACACCGGACATTGATGGGTCGTCAATCGACGCGCATCCAGGCGTTTTAGGGTTCGTTCAGCAGCTTTTTTACCTATGTCAGCCGCAGCTTCCAAGTCATTGGCATTTCTGGCCACACTGTACCAGTAATCGCGCTGCATACTGTCGCCTCGTTGCCCCAGTACCGAACAACTTAATGAATGGCGGGTAGAACTGTAACCTTGCAGAAATCCCAGGGAATTGCCCATCACGCGAATACCTTGGTGAGTGTTGATTGTGGCCCCTTCAGAATTGCTGATTTCGCTGCCATAGCTCAGCGCCGCATCTTCACAGGCAACAGCCATAGCAATCGCCTCATCGACACTGATGTGCCAGGGATGGTTAACATCCAGGTCAGGAAATTCTGTCGCCAACTGTTCTTTATCCGGCAGGCCGGCATATTCGTCTTCATTGGTATAGCGGGCGATACTGCACGCTGCCCTCACTGTGTCTTTGATGGAGGCCGGTGAAAGATCAGTGGTGCTGGCCGAACCTTTGCGTTGCCCCCAATACACGGTGATACCCAAACCTTGGTCACAGTGGTGTTCGATGGTTTCCACATCACCCATACGCGCCGTGACTGACAGGCCATTTTCCTGGCTTAAACCGGCTTCGGCAGCATTCGCGCCTTGTCTTTTCGCTTCGTCCAACAGGTCTTGGACGATATTTTTTAACTGATTGATTTGGTCTTGATTCTGCATAGTATTTTTTAGATTTTGGTGCGTAAGGGCTTAAATACTCGTTCCGCCAACGGTCAAGCCGTCAATTTTTAGGGTTGGTTGGCCTACCCCCACCGGCACACTTTGTCCATCCTTACCGCACGTCCCCACGCCACTATCAATCTCCAGATCGTCGCCTACCATCGATACTTTGGTCAGTACATCCGGGCCGTTGCCAATCAAGGTAGCGCCTTTTACCGGGCGGGTAATTTTGCCGTCCTCGATCAAATAGGCTTCACTTGCAGAAAAAACGAATTTACCCGAAGTGATGTCAACTTGACCGCCGGAAAAGTTTTTCGCGTACAGGCCTTTTTTGACCGATTTGATGATTTCTTCAGGTTTATGTTGTCCGGGCAACATGCAGGTGTTGGTCATGCGCGGCAAGGGTAAATGCGCGTAAGACTCGCGCCTGCCGTTACCGGTGGGGTTAACGCCCATTAAACGCGCGTTCAGTTTGTCCTGCATGTAGCCCTTCAGGATACCGTTTTCAATCAGGATGGTGTTCTCGGTGGGAGTGCCTTCATCATCAATGCTCAATGAGCCGCGAAGCCCTGGCAACGTGCCATCATCCACCACAGTACATAAACTGGAAGCGACCCGTTCGCCCACACGCCCACTGAATGCCGATGTGCCTTTGCGGTTAAAATCGCCTTCCAAGCCATGGCCAATGGCTTCGTGCAATAAAATGCCCGGCCAGCCTGCGCCCAATACTACGGTCATGTTACCGGCTGGCGCCTCGCTTGCTTCCAAATTAACCAAAGCCTGTCTGACCGCTTCACGGCCATAATCCAAGGCCACATCATTGTCGACAAAATAGCGGTAATCACCACGGCGGCCACCGCCCATACTGGCCTGTTCACGTTTACCCTTTTCGACAACAATGACACTGACATTCATCCGCACCAAAGGCCGCACATCGGCGCTCAATAAACCATCCTGGCTAACCACCAGAATGTTTTCATAAGTACCGACTAAGCTGACAATCACTTCCTCAATACGGCTATCCAGTTTGCGGGTCTCGCTGTCCACTTTGCGTAACAGCGAAATTTTTTCATCGTCTGTCAGGGACTTCAAAGGATCGGCAGCAACATAATATTTCGGCCAGTTCGCGCGCGTCTTTAAAGCAACTTGTGCTTCCTGCCCTTGCCGAACAATGGCTTTAACGTTATTGGCCGCTTCCATGAGTACGGGCAGCTCAATACGGTCACTGTAGGCAAAACCGGTTTTTTCGCCCACCACCGCACGCACACCTACGCCCTGTTCAATGCTGTGACTGCCTTCCTTGACAATACCGCCTTCCAAAACCCAAGATTCGGAACGACTGGCCTGGAAATAAATATCCGCCGCATCGATAGGCGCACTCAGCAGAGAGCCCATAATTTTTTCAATATCGCCATCCCGTATGCCAGCAGGCATCAAAATGGCTTGTTTTGCAATGTTTAATAGTTCCATTAGGGAGTTAGTGTGTCATAGTGAATGGCGTGCAGTAAATCTACACAAAAAATAGGAGATTATACGCGGTAGCCAAAAGGGGGCGGGCAAACCTGTCAGGTTTTAATGGAGCTGTAGAGACGCAAAATCTTGCGTTTCTACTCTTCAACCAATTCGTCGCGCATGTTTTTGTATAAAGATAGTAATAGCTTGTCCGCGCCATCTGTCAAGCCGCCCTGATAACCGTCCTTGTCATCGCCGCTCTGTTCAGCTTCATTGGCTATGGCTGCGCTAATTCTGGAATCGCTGCCGTCTTCTTCTACGGTCAGTATGTACACAGCCTGCTTATAGTCATTCTTAAAAAAGGATGTGGATTTATCCAAAAATCCGCTGTCTTCAGATTGATAATCATCGGGATCATACGTGACGTAATACTGGCCTTTGTCGTGTTCGCGGTCAGTTATTTCAATCTTCATGTCTTTCAGCGCCATTTCCAGATCGTGCCATGCAATATCAAACGGGCGTGCCAGCTTGATCTGCAATGGGCTTGCCGTATTGATACTGACATCATCCCCCAAGCCTTTATCAGGCTTTTCCGGCACTTCGCTACGCGTGATGTTCTCTTGCCCAGCAGGCGGATGATCCACCCCTAGCGTCGGCGGGCGTTCCAGGAACTCATTGTCGGTGTAATGGCGGTCTTCTACCGTGCCGCAAGCCGTTAACACAGCAGCGAGCAGTAAGCTTTTAGGGAGATGTTGTCTGTAGTTCATATAAAACGGCGATGATTTAAAACAGGAAAAGCACTGCGTACTTTTTCCAGCCGGTCACGGTCAATGTCGGCCATCACAAAACCGCTACCGGATTTTTGGATGGCCAACACACCGCCCCAAGGGTCGACAATCATACTGTGGCCAAAGGTTTTACGGCCATTCAGATGAAATCCACCCTGATCCGGGGCAATGATATAGCACAGGTTTTCTATCGCCCGCGCCCGTATCAGTAATTCCCAGTGCGCTGCGCCGGTTTCTGCGGTGAATGCTGACGGTACTAATACAATCTCTGCGCCTTGCTCGCTCATTTTACGGAAAAATTCCGGGAAACGCAGGTCATAACACACGGCAAGCCCCAACCGGCCAAACGGCGTATCAAAAACCTGTAAGTCACTGCCAGGTTCTATGGAATCGGATTCGCGGTAAACTTCATTGGTGCCGGGGACACTGACATCAAACAAATGAATTTTGTCGTAGCGGGCAACCTGCTTACCCTGGTCATTGAAAACCAGACAGGCGGCACGAACTTTATTAGGCGCATCGCCAGCGATAGGGATGGTGCCACCTACCACCCAGACAGCGTATTTTTTGGCAACCGAGGCCAAAAAGCTTTGTATCGGCCCCGTACCTTCAGGTTCCTTGACCTTTACCTTGTCTGATTCGTTATCCCCCATCAAGGCAAAGTTTTCCGGTAAAGCGACCAGTTTTGCACCGGCATGGGCAGCTTCCGCAATCAGTTTTTCAGCCTCCAGTAAATTGGAACTGATACTTGGACTTGATGCCATTTGTATGGCAGCACATTTACTCATAGTATCCCCTCATTTTTTTTTATTTATTATTGTTATTAATCCCGCAACCATGAAAAATCAGTAACGCCATGCCAGGTTTTCTGCAATAAGCCATCATTGTGGCGTAACCGGCTGATTTTCGCGCTGTCCCATTCACCTTTGATTTGATACTGCGAGCCAAACAGAAAGCCATCCTGATTTTTTCCGGTCAAGGTTTTGGCCACCATCGAGGTAACCTTGCCAACAATTGTACCAGCAATAGGCAGCGCATCAGCACTTTTTGGCACGACGTTGACGGTGTAATCCACGGTTTTTTTAACCAGGTCGGCTTCGCCGGTAACGGTAATTTTTGCCGGGACCGCATCAATCTCCAGATTTTTAGTGACCGCCTTGCCGTTTAAGATGTCAAAATGGCCATCGATACGGTTAAAGGTCAAACCGTCTTCGTAAACATCCCTAAAATCCAGCTGTAAGCGTTTAATCCACTGCTCTAAAGCCAATACGCCCAACACCCGACCAAAACCCGGTTCTATACTGAGTATGCGCCCTTGACTAAAGTGTATATCAACCTGGCCTTTCAGCTTTGATAAGGCAAATTGTTGTGGGGCAGCCTTCCAGTTTAAAGCAAAATCAACTTTCGCCTGCGTTTCGGTAAAATCGTTGGTCAATCCCACCTGATTAAAAAACGTCCCGGCTTTGGGTATATCCCAACGCCCTGTCAGCGATGTTTCGGAGCGTTTTCCTGTTATTTTCCAATTCCCCGACGCAAGCATTTTGTGATCTTTACTGGACAGTTCCATACCTTTAAAAACAATACCATCCCCCTTGCGCTCACTTTCCACGTTCAACTGCCCTAAATCGAAGCCCTGCCACAGCGTCCTCTTACTGGCAATCACCAATAACGGCATGATTTCGGGCACCGTGTCCAAAGTTACGGTATCTTGTACAGATGCTGTACCCGCCGAGGTAATTTGTTTTAGCACAGAAAAATCAAGCATATCCATATCAAAACTGATTTTATCAGCACCTTTCAATTGATAGGGCACGCGAACCTGACCTTGAGCCACCTCGCTATCCACCCTGCCTAACCAATACCTACCCTCTGGTTGTAACGACAAATCAAACAAACCAATATCGGTATCTTTCCATAAACCATGCGCGGTATGAATTTTTATGACTTCAATTCCGGTGCCGGCGGCTTTATTGTCACCACTACCGGCCTGTGCAGCAGCCAAAGCCAACCAATCTTGCAAGGCCAACCGGTCGCGACTAATGTCTATTGTTATACCAGTATTTTTAGATTGATCAATTTTCTCTGCACCGACCAGAACATGAGCCGATTCCAGCGTTTTATTATTAACATCAACTTTAAGCGCAGCTTTCAGTTCATCATCATAATCCAGGACTATCGGCAACAAGGCTTGGTTATTCAACTCGAATGCCAACGACAACGGCTTTTTCTGGGTTCTAGTTTTAGCCAGCGTATCTGGCAGATCCAGTGCCATACCGACCAGATCGGACTGTAAAAGCAATTCCGGTGGCCGTTCATCGGAAGGCAAATCCAGTTTTAACTGGAAATCACTTGCCCCGGAAAACTTATCCCACCAAGATGATGGAAACTGTTGCTGCAAGTCTTCTGCCGCTGCACGGCCTGCAACGTTGATAACCGTTTTTTGGCTGGCTTGGTCAATATTGATGCGAATCGGATAATGCAATGCTTCGGCTTGAATAGTATCGCTGTAGCCCCCCCGCTCGTTAAACTTTAAGGCTCCCTGGAGATGCGTTACCGGCAAGTCAATGGCTTTTACCGTCAAACTGCCATCATTTATTTGGGCGGAGCCTTGCACTTTGGTGGCGGCCCCATCATTTAAGGGTATGTGTAAACCTAAAGCAATCTGAGTGTTGCCTACAGGCGCAATGGCTTTCAAAACAGCATCAACCCTCGTACTCAGCGGTGATTGCTGCATAAATTCAAAAGCATGGGTGATATCGCCTTCTAGCGTACCATCAACAAACAGCTGTGCATCTTTGCTTAAACGGGGAATGGTAACCTTGGCTTGCTTAACTTCCATTTGATGGGTCTGGCCTTGTCGGAACATGACCTGCAAACTGTCCTGAAAAAACAGCACTTCCGCATTTATATCGGTAATATTTGGCCATTGCGGTTGATAGGCCAAAGTCATCTGATCGATATCAAACAGGGTTTCGAACACGCCTTGCCCTTCTAGGAAAGGGAAATCAGCCGGTTTTCCGTAAAATAAAAAGCCCCCCTTCGGAACTCGGCCACGCACAAAAGCGCCATCCAGCCACTTAACAACCAATTCTTCCATAATACCAACCGGCAGGTACTGCTTCACCTTGCTGACATCATCGCCGGCAAACTCACTTTGTATGTCTAAAAACGGCGGCTCATCACCTTTGGAAAGCGTTACTGCCAAACGGGTTTTGCTGTTAATGGCCGGGACATTCAGCTCCAGTAATGGACTGGACAACAACCACTGCGTTTCTGTTTGTGCCCATTCCAGGGTGCCGGCCAGTTTATTGATGGCAAGGCTGTCACGGAATAGTTTCGGTGCCATAAAGCGGCCATTTTCGGTAGCCAACTGGATGCTACCTTGCTTATCGCTGCCTTTTACAGCGCCACTCAAATTTTCCACAGCAAGGCCTGAATCTCCCCCAGACAGACTGATTTTAACGAAACGGCCATCCACCTTAAATGCTTTGTCGATCAAATTGGCGGACAAGGAAAAATTTTCCAAACGCCCCTTTAACGCTGTTTGGGTTAATAATTGGCTTTGTTCTGCGGATAATGGCGCAAAAAACTGGACTGCTTTACTGATCGCCAGCAAATCCAGCTGTTCACCAAACAATGCCACTGTCTGCAAGGTACCGGCTTGCTGTGCGCCGGACACCCCGGCCACGGCAGTTGCCTTGCCGTTCTGGTTGTCCATTTGTAGATTTAAATCGTTTGTGACGAATCGCCACTGGTCATTGTTGACACCCCAGTAAAACTGGGTTTTCAGTTGTTTGGCTGAAAAAGCGTCCCTGTCGGGACGCCGCAGCTTTAGCCCCTGAAACTGCACGTCACCCTGAACAGACACCAGTTGTGACTTTTCAACCTGGCTCCAGACATTAAAATCGCCAATGCCGGAATCGATACGCACGGACAGGGGTAAGTCACCAGTGATCAGTTTACCCAGCTCTAAGTGCCTACCTTCAACAAAAACGCTGCCATGAATGCTGTTCGGATCAAAGACGTTCCCGGTAAAATCGGCAGAGATCCGTAATAATTCACCGTATTTTTTTTGCAGTTGCGTTAGCATGTTTAGCCGATGCCGATCTGCATCATTCATAATCACCAGATCGACTGCATCGAAGGTTATGGGTTTGCCCTGTCTTTTTTCATCCTGCCAAGTGATTTCGCTGTGCAGCACTTCATATTTGCGGCCCTGCAACAACCATAAGGGCTGGTCGTCATTATTGGCCTTTAAACCGGCTATGGCAAAACTGCCATCGGTTTTTCGTTTTACCGTAAACTTGGCACCGACCAAAGTAACCCAGGATGATGAAAGTAGCTGCCGTCTGGATAAGGCATCCAGAAAATCTATGCCTAAGCGTATTTGTTCAAATTGAAGGGTGGGTTTTGCGCCTGATTTAGCTGATAAAACCTCTATGTCCTTGATGACGATTTCAGGGCTGAAGCCCCGTATTCTTGCCCCTAAGCGCCCAATGGTGACCGGTGCGCCAACCAGCTCACTGACATGGGTAGACAAATCGGCTTTATAGCGTTCAATACCATACAACAACAACCGTACACCGCTCACTGCGATTGCGACTGCCATCAATGACCAAAAAATGAGATGCCGCGTTGCCCGCGTAATATGATGAATCATGAAAAAATTACAGGAACAATTACCCTAGCCGTCCGCACTGAGATTGTCGAACCATGAACGGCTTACAGAAGCACCACATCATACTGTTCCTGATGGTATTCCGCTTCTGCCCTGAATTTAATCTGCACCCACAAAAACGTTTCCAGTTCCGCCAACATATCCGCTTCCTCATCCAGCAGCATCTCGACTACGCCATTGGAGGCCAATACCAGTAACTTTTGAACCTTATATTGTCTGACTTCGCGGATAATTTCCCGAAATATTTCCAGGCACATCGACTCCGCCGTTTTCAAAACACCACGGCCACCGCAAGCACTGCACGGTTCGCACAATATATGCTCCAGGCTTTCGCGGGTACGCTTGCGGGTCATTTCCACCAAACCCAGCACGGATACTTCAGTAATTTTTGATTTTGCGCGGTCTTTTTCCAGATGACGTTCCAGTGCATGTAAAACCTGCTTTTTATGCTCTTCACTTTGCATATCGATAAAATCGATAATGATAATACCGCCCAGATTTCGAAGCCGTAGCTGCCTGGCAATAGTCTGCGCCGCTTCGAGATTGGTTTTAAAAATGGTTTCTTCCAGGTTGCGCCCGCCCACATAACCGCCGGTATTGACATCAACTGTGGTCATGGCCTCGGTCTGGTCAAATACCAGATGCCCGCCCGACTTTAATTTGACTTTACGCTCCAAGGCCTTTTGGATTTCATCTTCAACACTGTAAATATCAAACACTGGGCATTCGCCGGTGTAATGCTCGATTACCGGCACGATTTCCGGCACAAACACTTCGGCAAATTCAACCAGCCGGTGATAAGTCTCTCTGGAATCCACGCGTATGCGCTCGATGCTTTCTTTATAGAGATCCCGTAACGTCCTGATGCTCAGCGGTAAATCCTTATGAATAAACTGCTTGGCTTTGGCTGTGTCAATTTTTGCCGAAATGGATTCCCATAATTTCAGCAAAAAGCTCATATCGGCAATCAGGATTGACTCTTCCACGCACTCGGCGGCGGTGCGGGCGATAAAGCCGCCGCATTGATGTTCTTGCCTGAAGGTATCAAGACACGCCCGCAAACGGGCCCGCTCAGCATCACATTCAATACGTTGCGATACGCCAGAATTATTGGCATACGGCATATACACCTGAAAGCGTGACGGGATGGAGATTTCCGTAGTTAAACGTGCGCCTTTGCTGCCTAAAGGGTCTTTAACCACCTGTACAACAATGAGTTGACCTTCATGCAAGTAATGCTCAATATTTTCCGAACCTTTTTTTTCCAGCTCCTTGCTCGATAAATCCGAAAGATGTAAAAACGCCGCTTTAGGCAAACCAATATCGACAAAAGCAGCTTGCATACCCGGCAAAACCCGGCATACCTGGCCTTTGTAAATATTGCCCACCAAACCGCGTTCTCGAGATCTTTCGATGATGAGTTCCTGCAATACGCCATTTTCAATAACCGCAACGCGGGTTTCCGGCGGCGTTACATTGATTAAAATTTCTTCACTCATGCTAAAACTGTATTCCTTGTTTTATTAAAAGTTGACCTGTTTCAAACAACGGTAATCCGACCACGCCGGAAAAGCTGCCTTTTATCGATTCCACAAACAACGCCCCTGAACCTTGTATAGCATAACTGCCAGCTTTATCAAGCGGCTCACCCGTTTGCCAGTAACGGTGTAACTCTTGTTCAGTCAATTTTTTAAAGGTTACATCAGTAACGCTAACTGCTAGGCTATGCTCATCACCGCGCAATGAAATCGCCGTATAGACTTGATGCGTGACGCCCGACAATTGCCTTAGCATGGCCAAGGCATCATCCTGGCCTTGCGGTTTGCCCATTATCGCATTGCCTAACACAACGGTGGTGTCGGCAGCTAAAACCGGTATTTGATTGCCTATTTTGGCCACGCAAACCTCCGATTTTTCTGCCGCCATACGTTGTACGTAAGCCAGTGGCAATTCTCCTGGTTTGACAGATTCATCAATATCGACAGCATACACACGGTATTTAACGCCAATTTGATCCAATAGCTCTTTTCTGCGTGGCGAGGCAGAAGCCAGAATAATCTGTGCTGTCATTCGCGGTGGTAAGGATGGTTGTTGAGGACACTCCAAGCGCGATACAACTGCTCGGCGACAATAATACGTACCAAAGGATGCGGAAACGTTAACGCTGACAAACTCCAGGACTCCCGCGCCAAGGGTTTAACTGAATCGGCCAAACCTTCCGGCCCACCCACCAAAAGCGCGACATTTTGGCCGCTGTCTTGCCAGCGTTTAAGTGCCTGGGATAACTCTACCGTTGTCCATGCCTTGCCGGGAATATCCAGGCTTATTACATGCGCATGTTGCGGTATGGCCGCTATCATCCTGTCGCCTTCGTCTTTAACGATGCGGGTAATATCGCTGTTTTTGCTGCGTTTGCCGGGGGCAATTTCTTTAAGTACCAAGCTACATTCGCGTGGCAAGCGTTTGGCATATTCATCGTAGCCCTGTTGCACCCAGCCTGGCATACGGTTTCCTACTGTAATTAGTTGTATTTGCATGGTGGGCAGAATACAGATTTCAGCCGTTTGTTGCAATGTTGTCTGCTAATGCCCCACATTTATATCGTGCAAAAACCGAAGTAAATCACAGCTTCATTTTCAATAGCATTAAGCTCAAAAAGTATATGCCCGGTTTTAAAAATCTCGAATATCGGTTGTCGATGTGGAACAATCATCGATTTGTGTAGGATGCTGCTGACGGCAAGAGGCACATCGCTCGCGATTGATGCGTTTCACTTCGTTTAGCGCATCCTATGACCCTGATGTTACGCAGGCCACCAGAAGAATCAATGGTTGTAGCGAATCCAAAAATTTGTAACTTATTGATTTTTCAAAATGGGTGCGTACATCAGTTATTAAAATTTTGCCTGACTGTATGGGTTTCATCTCGTGTAATTATTCAAATCCTAGCCACAATATTCCCCCCTCATTTTAGCCTTCTCCAGAAAGAGAGGACTTTTAAGGTAAAAGTGTGAAATATTACCACCCCATCTGGCTATTATTTTGCGTTTTTAGCTATTTTACTGCGAGTGTTAAAAAAACTTACAACTCTTAATTATAAAATCTGTTTAAAACACAGGGTTTGTGTCAAATTTTTTGCGGCAAAAAGATAATAAACCCCGAATTTAGTTCCATTTAATAAAATATTATTGTCAAATTAATTTACGCATTATTATTTTATTAAATTATAAGCATAAACACAGATACTTATAAAAACTTTACAATTCATACAAAAAATAACAATTTTTTGCAAAAAAACACACTCATTTTTCCC
>SBAV01000163.1 GCA_005239965.1 Methylobacter tundripaludum | reverse complement strand
GAATTAAATCAACTACTTATGCGATACTTGGATTTAACAAAGTAGAATTAACCGCGATGCGATTATCATTGGCTCGCGTTGTATTTATTGACTTCTTGACTAAACTAAAGACAGAAAACGGAAAAGCGGCTTAGCTTTTCCGTAAGGGCATTGTGCGTATTGTTCACACTTTAGTTTATGGAATTCGGGGCAGTTTATTGTCCTAAAGAGGAAGCTCGCTATGAAAATTTTACTTCTGTCGTCAACCTATGACAGCTTAACTCAACGCATTCATGTTGAATTGGCTCACCGGGGGCATGAGGTAGCTTTTGACATTGCATCAAACGACTTACAAACACTGGAAGCAGTGCAACAACACCAACCAGAACTGATCTTTTGCCCTTCTTTAGAAGCCACGCTTTCTAAAAGTATATGGCACCGCTACCGTTGCATTACCCTCCATATCAATACCGGCAAGGATCATGGTTCGTCTGCCTTAGATTGGGCCATACAACGTCAGGAAGCCACATGCACCGTTACCGCCATACAGATTTCTTCGGAAATGGATGTTTGCAGCACGTGGGCTAGTGTCACCTGCTGCCTACGCCCTGCAACCAAAAGCAGCCTTTACTTACTGGAAGTACAGGAATCTGCTGTAGACGTTGTCTTGCAGACTATTGAACAAGCCCAAGACCCTCAATTTATTCCCGGACGACTGGATTACAATAGCCCCGCTATCAAAGCACTGCTCTCCCGTCCACTGATGTCCCAAGCCGACCGGCAGATCGACTGGGAGTTGGACAGCACCACTACCATACTGAGCAAGATTAATGCAGGTGACGGCTATCCGGGTGTCGCCGACAACATCAGAGGAATGGATTATTACATCTACGGAGCAACCCTAGAAGATACGCTACGCGGCCCGCCAAAAGCGTTAATTGCCAAACGTTTCGGAGCTGTGTGCAGGGCGACCTGTGACGGTGCTATTTGGCTATCACACCTTGAACCCAAAACCGAGGATACTGAAAGAAAATACTTCAAGTTGCCCGCAGCCATGGTGTTTCGCAACAAAATAAAAGATTTGCCCGAAGTGCCGGTAACTATTTACGAAACATCAAAAAACACTTACCGTGAAATTTGGTACGAAGAACACAACGAAGTCGGCTATTTGCATTTTGATTTTTACGAAGGCGCCATGAACACTGAGCAATGTTTGCGTTTGCGTGATGCCATTTTAGAGGTACTTGAACACCCTACCCGCGTGTTAGTCTTGTTAGGTGGCCAATCATTCTGGTCTAACGGCATTGATTTACGTGTTATCGAAGCCTCCGCCAATCCAGCGGAAGAGTCTTGGCATAACGTCAATGCCTTGAATGATCTTATTCTGGCCATAGTGACAGCAACAGAAAAAATAACGATTGCCGCCGTACATGGACACGCTAGCGCCGGCGGCGTGGCGTTTGCCGCTGCATTTGACAAAATCTGTGCGCGTAGTGGTGCACTGTTTAATTTAAATTATAAATCGATGGGATTGTTTGGCTCGGAATATTGGACTTACACGCTGCCTAAACGCATCGGTTACGATAAAGCGCTGGAATTAATCGAAAACTGCCGTATTTTAAGCGCACAAGAGGCCAAACACATCGGCTTAATTGATGCTACTATCCACAGTTATTTCGCTGCCTTCGACGCTAAAGTAAAAACCATGGCCGAAGCACTCGCCCGGCATCAAAATTATGACAAGATCTTAAGATCAAAAATACAGCGCCGCAATCAGGATGAATTCCTCAAACCTTTGCAATATTACCGCGAAGAAGAACAACGGCGCATGAAAGAAGAATTTTTTGAAGCAGATGCACTGTACCACTTAATCCGAAAACAATTGGTTTATAACAAACACCCGCCCGCCAAAGATCAGTGATATTGAGAAACGCACACGTACTGCAACTACGAGCCAAATTTATCCCTGGATATTCTTGGCATTAGATGCTTAACTGTAAGCCATCTCATAAAATTACAGGTTCGTAGAGCATGTTGAACAAAACATCGTCGTTTAAATCGATAACTGCATTGCAAAGCAAGACATTAAGCCAGCTTCAACTTCAGATTATTGCACAACAACAGTTGACTCAACGTATTAAAGCCGTATTACCCGAAATACTGGCCAAACAGGTTTTGCATTGCATATTAAAAAACAATCAGTTGCTACTCTACACCCATTCTGCGAACTGGGCATCGCAACTGCGTTTTTATAGCCATGTAATTATTGAGGCAACAACAGTGCCAAACGGCGTTGCCATCACTACGTTGCAGACGAGAGTTATTGCAAAACCCAGTGTTCTTGAGGCAGATACACGCAAAATCAACATGCCTTCCGCAGAAAAAATTGAATTCCTTACAACTTACAGCGACTCGATTCAGGATGAGCAGCTAAAAATTGCGCTCCTGAAACTCACTTTTACTTTAACACAACTATCCAGTCGCAAGTGTTGAAAAACGGCCAAAAATTTATGCCGCTGTACGCGGCGTTTCTGCTGAACGCATAAAGGAGATAGGAGCATTGTCCTCGTCGTAAGTAATCATTTCCCAAGCGTCCCGGTCACTTAACAAAGTGCGCAGCAATTTATTGTTTAATCCGTGCCCCGATTTATAACCGGTAAACTCACCAATCAAACTGTGCCCTAACAGGTACAGATCACCAATGGCATCCAGAATTTTGTGTTTAACGAACTCATCCGCATAACGCAAGCCGTCTTCATTCAGGATTTTGACGTCATCCACGACAATCGCATTATCCAGGCTACCGCCCAAGGCAAGATTGTTTTGCCGCAGCATATCAATATCTTTCATAAACCCAAAGGTTCTGGCGCGACTGACTTCTTTCACAAAAGTGGTCGACGAAAAATCCATAGTCGCTGTTTTGACGTGTTCTTCAAAAGCAGGATGTTCAAAGTCAATGGTAAACGTGACCTTAAAGCCGTCAAACGGCTCAAAAGCAGCCCATTTATCGCCATCCTCAACCCGTATGCTGCGCTTGATGCGAATATACTGTTTTGGGCTATCCTGCTCTTCCACGCCGGCAGATTGCAGCAAAAACACAAAAGGCCCTGCACTGCCGTCCATAATCGGCACTTCGGCGGCACTGACATCAATCAGGGCATTGTCTATGCCCAAGCCGGCAAATGCCGAGAGCAAATGTTCAATCGTTGATATTTTTACATCCCCAGCAACCAGCGTTGTCGACAGCACAGTTTCGCCTACGTTGCCGGGCGTTGCCTTAATGGTTACAGGAACATCCAGATCCACTCGGCGAAACCGGATGCCGGTATTGGGTTCACTAGGACGTAAGGTCAAATAAACCTTATTACCAGTATGCAAGCCAACACCCGTGGCTCTGATAGTATTTCTTAATGTTCTTTGTCTAATCATAATAATGACATCACCACGTAAAGAGAACGAATGGGGGATAGTGATTTTATCATAATCTACTACTCTACAGAGGCCGAACGTTTCTTTACAAAAATTGCTAATCCGCCTGACGTCTTAAAAAAGCAGGAATATCTAAATAATCTAAATCCATATCTTTTTTAAGCTGAGCCCCAAAACGGGATTCTCTGTTTTCAGGTTTGTTTTGACGAATAACGGTCGGCGTATCTAACACACCATAGTTGACCTCACCCGCCACCGTTTTTCTAATCAGGTTATTGGTCGCTTTGACGGCCACTTGCGCGGGCGAACCCATACCTGTCGCTACAACTGTGACTTTTATTTCATCGCCCAGCTCCGAGTCAATAGCTGTACCAATTTTAATGATAGCATCTTCCGAAGCAAATTCATGAACAATATTACCCACCTCGTCAAATTCGGCGATACTCATATCCGCCGCCGAAATATTCACCAAAATACCCCGCGCACCCTGTAAATTTATATCTTCCAAAAGTGGACAGGCAATGGCTTTTTCCGCCGCTTCACGCGCACGGTGATCGCCTGTTGCAGCGCCGGTGCCCATAATGGCTGCGCCCATGCCGGACATCACTGTTCTAACGTCAGCAAAGTCAACGTTTATCATGCCTGGGTGAACAATCAGGTCAGTAATGCCCTGAACCGCATCCAGCAAAACATCATTGGCCGCCTTAAAAGCATTCATCAACGAAACTTTATCGCCTAACACCGGCAATAATTTTTGGTTTGGGATCGTAATCAAGGAATCAACATATTTTTCAAGCTCGGCAATACCTTGCTCAGCAATAGCCTGTTTCTTCTTTCCTTCAAACAAAAATGGCTTGGTAACAACGGCTACCGTTAAGATACCCATTTCCTTGGCGATTTCTGCAATCACGGAAATGGCACCCGTACCAGTTCCACCTCCCATACCTGCTGTTAAAAAAATCATGTCAGCACCGCAAATGACTTCTTTGATGCGCTCCTTGTTTTCTTCGGCGGCCTGTTTTCCAACCTCAGGATTGGTTCCAGCGCCAAGCCCTTTGGTCAATTCAACGCCCAACTGGATGATGGTGCCTGTATCCAGCTTTCTTAATGCTTGGGCATCAGTATTTGCACAAATAAATTCCACACCTTGAATGCTGCTATTAACCATGTGATGGACAGCATTACCGCCGCCACCGCCCACACCGATCACCTTGATTACTGCGGTTTCGGTACACATATCCACTAATTCGTACTTCATTATCGCTGCCCCTTCATAATCTGCAAAATTCTTAAAAATTCCCCTGAAACCAGCCTTTCATCTTGGCAAAAAAACCTGACTCTTCTGTGTCTATGCCTCTGCCGCCCTGATAATCTTTACCATACATTAACAAACCCACACCCGTCGAGTGTATTGGATTTCTAACGACTTCTGTCAGCCCCGTTACGTTTTGTGGACACCCCAAGCGTACCGGCATGTGGAAAATCTCTTCCGCCAACTCGGCCAACCCCATCACTTTTGAACTGCCACCGGTTAAGACAATGCCAGCGGCAATAACGTCTTCATAACCGCTACGCCTTAATTCTGCCTGAACCAGTAATAATAATTCTTCATAACGCGGCTCTATAATTTCAGCCAAATTTTGTGACGAAATTTTACGAGGCGCTCGATCACCAATGCTAGGCACTTCAATAATTCCCTCTGCACTGGCCAGCTGCGTTAAGGCACAGGCATATTTTTTCTTGATATCTTCGGCATTAATGGTCGGTGTACGCAAAGCGACAGCAATATCATTGGTCACCTGATCGCCTGCAATAGGTATCACCGCCGTATGTTTGATTGCCCCTTCTACAAAAATGGCAATATCGGTAGTGCCGCCGCCAATATCAATCAAACAAACGCCCAAATCTTTTTCATCTTCTGCCAGTACCGAGTTACAGGAAGCCAATTGCTCCAGCACGATGTCATCAACCTCCAGATTACAACGCCGTATACATTTGATGATGTTCTGCGCCGCACTGACACTGCCGGTTACCATATGCACTTTGGCTTCAAGACGAATGCCGGACATGCCTATCGGCTCTTTGATGCCGTCTTGAAGATCAATCACAAACTCCTGCGGCAAAATATGTAAAATTTTCTGATCGGCCGGTATAGCGACCGCACGGGCGGAGTCAATCACCCTGTCGATATCGTACTGGGTAACCTCCTTATCTTTAATAGCCACAATGCCATGCGAATTAAGGCTGCGAATATGGCTCCCGGCGATACCAGCAAAAACAGACTTGATTTGACATCCTGCCATCAGCTCCGCCTCTTCTATGGCGCGTTGTATTGATTGCACAGTCGACTCCAAGTTGACTACAACGCCTTTCTTCAGTCCCCGGGATGCTGTCGAACCAATACCGATAACTTCTATATTACCATCGCTGCTGATTTCCCCAACAATGGCTGCAACCTTCGTAGTTCCAATATCAAGCCCGACAATTAAATTCCGCTCTGTTCTTTTTGCCATTTTTCCACTCTGTCTCGCTCTTTTTTGGATTACTCACTGATGTTACGCAGTCCGTAATTTTTGTAATTCAGCATAGGCTATCTGGTTTGCTTTTATGAACAGCTTTGTTCGTAGCGCAAAATGGTTGG
>SBAV01000012.1 GCA_005239965.1 Methylobacter tundripaludum | reverse complement strand
GCCTAAATTCAATAAATTAGAAAAGTTGAACATTACGTAGATATTCAGAAAACGTAGCTCTTTAATTTGAAAAGATACCAAATAAGAAAACTAAGGAGAAACATCATGAAAATATTAGTTTGCGGCGCAACCGGCTTCGTTGGCCGGCATTTAACAGCCGCCTTACGCGCAGCAGGACACACGGTTATACGCGGCGTTCGTAAACCATCCCAACCTGATGACATTACTATAGATTATTGCAAAGACACTACCAAGGAAGCCTGGTTACCCCGGCTTGCCGGAATCGATGCCGTTGTCAATGCCGTTGGCGTATTACGCGACAGCGCCAAACAGCCCATGGCACTACTGCTTGAACAAACCCCCATCGCCTTATTTTCGGCTTGCCAGGAAACCGGAATTAAACGGATTGTGCAAATATCTGCGCTAGGCGTGGATCAAGGCATAGAAACCTCCTATTTTCAAACCCGCCGCGCGCCGGAAGCTTATCTAAACAACCTGCCAGATTCCATGCGCTTTTTAATCATACGTCCCTCTATTATTTACGGCGATGATGGCGCCAGCGCAAAAATGTTCCGGTTTCAGGCAGCGCTGCCCGTGCACACACTACCCGCAGGCGGCAGGCAACAGTTGCAACCGGTCCATATTGACGACATTTGCGCTGCCGTCACTCGCTGGCTGGCAGATGACAAGGCGCACAGCCAAACCGTTACTGCCGTGGGACTGGAAGCCACCGACATGCGCGGCATGTTGGATAGTTACCGGCAGCAATTGCATCATTCCAAAGCTATCCACATCAGCATTCCTTCTTTTCTTGTAGAACTTTCCGCGCGGGTAGGAGATGCCATTCCTGCCAGCCCTTTATGCAGCGACACCCTCACCATGCTAAACGCGGGTAATACGGCAAATGCGACAGAGTTTACCGAGTTACTGGGACGGCCACCCAGAAGCTACCGGGATTTCATTGATCGAAACATGGCTGATGCAAGCCACTGAAACTCGCCAAATTAGACTCAGCCTCGCTGTCGTCTGGATAGTGACGGGGGTGTTGTCGCTCGGCATTTACCCGCAACAGGACAGTTTAAGTTTGCTTGCCCGCATCGGAATAGCCGGTACGCCCGCACTGGCAGCACTCTATCTGGGTTCAACGGTGGATATTGTGGTGGGGTTTATGACGCTGCTTGCGCCCGGCAAAACTTTATGGAAAGTGCAGGCATTCATCATAATCATTTACACGCTGGTCATTTCAGTGGGGTTACCTGAATTCTGGCTGCATCCGTTCGGGCCGATACTGAAAAACATTCCCATTTTAACGCTGCTTTGGCTGCTTTATAAAAATGAAGGTATAGCCCAATGACAACTTATCTGTTACTGAAATGGCTACATATTCTTTCCAGCGTGCTGCTGGTCGGCACGGGGTTCGGCAGTGCGTTCTACCTGTATTTTGTGCATAAAACGCGCAACACGCAGGCCATAGCCGAAGTTTCCAGACTGGTGGTAAAAGCTGATTTCTGGTTCACCACACCTACAATTATTATCCAACCGCTTACCGGGTTTACGATGGTTTCAATGGCAGGTTATCCAATGACACAAAGCTGGCTAGTATGGACTTATGCGCTGTATATCCTGGCGGGTGTATGTTGGCTGCCGGTTGTCTGGTTACAACTTCGCATGGCAAAGTTGGCCGCTGTTGCTGTTAGCGATAACAAACCACTTCCAGCGCGTTACTGGGATTATGCCCGTTATTGGGAATGGCTGGGATACCCGGCTTTCATAGCCATGTTGGTCATTTATTGGCTGATGGTGTTTAAGCCCGCCTGATTGGTATTCTATTCTTAATCTACACGACGGCCCGTAGCTTCGATGGAACTTGCGGAATCAGTGTGCGTTATGGGTTAATCCTTTGGCGGCAGAAGCTATTAAGCTGTTGCCCGTAGGTTAGTGATTTATAAAAGTTAGCTATCGTAGTAACTACTGGGTTGCCAAACAGCAGACAATCCATGCGTCTGCGTTGAACAAAATGTTAGTCCGCCAAACAGCAAACCGATGCTAAAATAGCGCTGAACAAAAAATCAAGGCTTTGATTTTTATAAAAAATTGTTTAATTTTGATTTATAAGCGACGCAGCAGGTATACCTAATTCCCGATGTAAGCGCCGAATCATGTTCAACGTTAAGGGTCGGGTACGATTAAGCACTTCATACACACGATTGAGCCTACCAATCATGGGAATAAGATCTTTGGCGGTCAGGTTTTTTTGTTCCATCGTAAATTTGATGGCCTCCACAGGATCAGGTAAATCCAGTGGAAAATGTTTTGCCTCATAAGCTTCAACTAGCGTAACCAATACGTCCAACCTGTCTCCTTCGGACGTGTCGGGTTCAGCACGCATTAACGTTTCAATGTCGCGCAAGGCAGCTTCATAATCTATTTCAGTTTTAATTGGACGAATATACATAGCTTTTTACCTAAATGGTCTGTGCATCTATTGTATCGTATTGGCCATGGCTACCAATAAAGCGAATATAAACAACCCGGTAAGCATAATTAATCCACACCACTAACCGGTATTTATTACCAGCAATGTTGAATACCACGCGGCTATCTTTCAGAATACTAGCATTTCTAAAATCACGTTTAACTTCTGCAGGTGTTGCCCAATCCGCAGCCAGAACATTTCTATACCATGCCAAAAGAGGTTCACCGGCATCCGCATGGCTCGAATTGTTCTCCCAGAATTGCTTCAGTGTATTCAATGCAATTATTCTCATGCGACAATAATAGTCCCGTAACGGGACTATTACAAGAAATACCTGTGCCAAAGCCACTCACAGATGCACGGAATACTATTGTCATTTGGCTGATTGAGATAATCAGGTAGACGGTTTTCAATCATACGGGGCGGGCTTTAGCCAGCACTTGATCTCGGAATTTTGGTGATAAATCCCCAGGCGTTAACAAATCAACCGGAACGCCCAGTAGTTCTTCCAATTCAATTTGTAAGCCACCTAAATCAAACAGCGTGGTATTTGGTAAAGCAAAATCATTGTCAGCTACCGTACTCGTGGGTGGTTTTCTAACTCGAAATCACCCACGAGTTGACTTGTCCAACAATCGGTTCAGATTGCCGTTCGCTACGCTCAGACAATCTAACCTTATACATTAATCTGCCAAACACTACACAGCCGCTAAATTAGCGTTAATCAAAAATACTAAACCTTTAATGGGTGGTTTCTTCTAGTTACGGTTGACTTTGATATTCTCAAGAATCTCCGCAATCTTGTCATATGAATCAACAAACCATGGATTGATCGCCAAGCTTCGCATATCCATTTGAATTAGAGTTTTCTGACCCTTCGCCTCAGCTAGTGCATCTCCTGCTTTTCCAACAGTAGGGTCTTGGAAAATTGCAAAGTGCTGATTTCTAAAGCCGCGATTCCGAACCGTATCTATCAATCTTCTTAAGTTCGGATCCTGCATTGATAACCCTATGAAAAGAACTGAGTGATTTGCGAATAGGCTTAACAACACAATGTTTGCCCAAGAATAAGGGTCAGAATAAAGTGCGTGGTAGTCATCCTCCGAAAATACAATACTTGCCGAGTCGAGTTCTTCAGCCTTGTAGAAACGAGGAAGAGCACCGTGGGGGTGAAATATGGTTACTTTATTAATTCTTGCCTCAAAAGGCTCATCTGGTGTAGCTGACACACACTCTGTACCATCAGTTAGCAGAGCTTCAATTAATAGATCATCAAAGTTGAAATTGCAAATTTGCTTGATACCAGACCTTGCGATTGCCCATACACACCGGGAGATTTCAATATCGCCTGCATATAGGCTTTTGTGAACAAGTTGATTGAATTTCACACCTTTCTTATGTTTTGCGTACCGAGCAGCGAGCAGGTTGGTCCCGTTAGTTAGATGATCTGCTACCAATGGCTGACTATGCCAGGCATCGCGTACGACCTTATCAACCAACTCTTTCCAGCTTGGCAGTCCGCAGCCCATAGAAACACCCGCACCAATAAAAAGTGCAAGACGCCCCTCTTCGTTAAGGGTTTTTATTATTCGCCATAGCGATTTACGGCCATTTTTCATTTTGCCTAACAAAAAATTCAGGGGACGGTATGATAGCTTATAGATAAAAAGTTTTTATATTTTTTATGCCATTGATCAAACAATCTATTTTCTTCTTCTCATATATCCATAAATACATTCCTAAAGTCCAACAAGAAATTAGCCTTCTAAAACCATACGTTCCAATGCCATCCGCACAGTTTGTCGCCTAACATCCTGCCGATCCCCATCAAATTGTTTTCGTACAACAACCGCCCCCCGATTGCGCCACTGCCAGGCAATAAAAACCGTACCCACCGGTTTTTCCAGCGTGCCGCCATCAGGCCCTGCAACGCCGGTTACCGCAATTGCACAATCGGCATGACTATGCGCCAATGCGCCGGATACCATCTGTGTAGCAGTCTCTGCACTAACCGCACCGTATTGTTGCAAAGTTTCTGGTTTAACATTTAACAAATCAATCTTGGCTTGATTGCTGTAAGTGACAAAGCCCCGGTCAAACCACGCCGAACTTCCCGCTACATCGGTAAGCGTTGCGGCAATCAACCCGCCCGTACACGACTCAGCAAGCGCAATAGTCGTGCCCTGCGCAACTAAAAACTGCCCTACCCTTTGGGCTAAAACAAATAATTCTTTATCCATGATGGTGACTCGTAAGACTTCAGATAAAATAGTACCATGAATAAAGACAACACATCCGCCGCTCCGCACACCCCGATGATGCAGCAATATTTCCGCATCAAGGCCGACCATCCCGACACCCTGCTGTTCTACCGTATGGGCGATTTTTACGAATTGTTCTTCGATGATGCCAAAAAGGCTGCACAACTGCTGGATATTACCCTCACCAGTCGCGGCAACTCCCAAGGTGTACCGATTGCAATGGCGGGTATCCCCTATCACGTTGCCGAAAGCTACCTGGCCAAGTTGCTTCGACAAGGCCAATCGGTAGCTATTTGCGAACAAATCGGCGATCCGGCGACCTCCAAAGGCCCGGTGGAACGCAAGGTGGTGCGTATAGTCACTCCGGGCACCGTAACCGATGAAGCCTTACTGGAAGAGCGCAAAGATAACTTGCTGGCCGCCGTGTGCGTGCTGGATAACAAGTACGGCCTTGCCCATCTGGACGTCACCAGCGGTCGCTTTGTGCTGCAACAGGTTGACTCTGACAATCAACTCTACAGCGAAATTGAACGGCTTAATCCTGCAGAATTATTGTTCAGTGAAGATTGGCCGTTACCGGTGGGTTTAAAGCGTCGTGCAGGCTTATGTAGAAGGGCGCCGTGGCATTTCGAACCAGAAAGTGCCAGGCAACAGGTGTTAAAACAATTCAAAACCCTGGATTTGAAAGGCTATGGCTGCGATAACCTGCCTGCCGCCATCGCCGCCGCCGGCGCTTTACTGCATTACATTAAAGACACCCAACAAAGCGCACTGCCGCATATTCAAGGCATACGCACCGAGAGCAGTGATGACACTATCCTGCTGGACGCCGCCAGCCGTCGCAACCTGGAGCTGGATTTTCACCCGTCAGGGCAGATGCAATACACGGTGCTGGGTGTGCTGGACAGATCAATCACCGCAATGGGCAGCCGTTGCTTGCGGCGTTGGCTTAACAGGCCGCTGCGTAGCCACGATGTGCTCAATAAACGCTACAGCTGCGTGAACAGCTTAATTGAATCCAAAGCCTATCGGGACATACAAACCACGCTGAGATCGGTCGGCGACATTGAACGTATCAGTTCACGTATCGCCTTAAAATCGGCACGTCCCCGCGATTTATTGGTTTTACGCCAAACACTGGCAGCGTTACCGGATTTACATGCAACCCTGTCCACAACCGAGAATCCGCAACTTCTGTTGTTAAGCGAGCAAATGGGGGAACATCCTGACATCTTGAGCCTGTTGCAGGTGGCGATAGTCGATAATCCGCCAGTCCTGATTCGTGATGGCGGCGTGATTGCCCCAGGTTACAACCTGGAACTGGATGAGTTACGCAATTTGAGCCAAAACGCCGATCAGTTTCTAATTGATATGGAAACCAGAGAAAGGGTCGCCACCGGTATTTCGACCCTGAAAGTGAATTACAACCGGGTGCATGGCTACTATATTGAGGCCTCGCACCTGCATTCGGAAAAAATTCCTGCGCATTACCAGCGCAAACAGACCTTGAAAGGCGCCGAACGTTATATCACCGAAGAACTGAAAGCCTTTGAAGATAAAGTCATCAGTGCCAAAGAAAAATCATTAAGCTTCGAAAAAGCCTTGTATGAAGCCTTGCTCAATCACATTGCCGGCTCTTTGGAATCGCTGCAACACTGTGCGGCAGCTTTGGCGGAACTGGATGTCCTGGCCAACTTTGCCGAACGCGCCGAGGCATTGAATTTATCGCAGCCCACCTTGGTGAACAAAGCAGGCATACAAATCGAACGTGGCCGGCACCTAGTGGTTGAACAAGTGGTCGATATTCCGTTTGTCGCCAATGACGTGTTTTTTTCCAACCAGCGCAGAATGCTAATTATCACCGGACCAAACATGGGCGGTAAATCGACCTATATGCGTCAAACGGCTCTCATCGTGTTATTGGCGCATGTTGGTTGTTATGTGCCGGCCAAATCATTTACCTGCGGCCCTATCGACAAAATTTTTACCCGCATAGGCGCATCGGATGATTTGGCCAGTGGCCGTTCCACCTTCATGGTTGAAATGTCGGAGACGGCCAATATCCTGCACAATGCCACATCAAAGAGCCTGATTTTAATGGACGAGATTGGCCGTGGCACCAGCACGTTTGACGGCTTATCCCTGGCGTGGGCCTGTGCCGATCATTTGGCTAAAGAAATTAAGGCGTTCACCCTGTTTGCTACGCACTATTTTGAATTAACCACTGATGTTACGCACCCGCCACTAAAAAATGTGTATTATTTCCCAATGGAAAAAGAAAAATTAGATTTATACACAGACTTTTTGATCTGCAACAGCGG
>SBAV01000484.1 GCA_005239965.1 Methylobacter tundripaludum | reverse complement strand
CTATTGAGATATACTAGATTAAAAAAATATTTATAGTATGAATTAAATCAACTACTTATGCGATACTTGGATTTAACAAAGTAGAATTAATGCATCACGCAAATAAGCATTATTATATTGCAGCCATTGCTGATAATCGTTCATGTGATGGTCACCTTCTGGTTATCGGCAAATACCAGGGGGAGTGGATTTCCATTGGCGTCAAATTGACGCTCAAACGGCATGCTGTCATAGCCATCTATTCGTAAACGAACCGGTACATCGGCTACGCTCGGGGCATTACTTATTACAAATACCAGCGGATCTGTATCTGCCAGACGTTTATTAACAATGACTTCACGGTCAGTAAATAACAATGTTGCAGTTTGTTCTTTTATCACCGATGGGGAACAGGTAAATGTCAACGTTGCATCCGATCCGACTCGGGCAATAGGGTTAGGGATAATTGTGTCGATCCGTGGCGCTAACACTAACGGCAATTCATTACTGATATGTTCTTTTGTATCCTTAGTAAAAATAACTGAAACGGTATAAAGGCCCGCTCGCCACTCTGTCATAGCGGACACATCATCTGGGAGGCTAATAATAATTTTCTCCGCTGTCCGCATCTCAGGTTCTACCTTTATTTTTCTTGGTGGCAAAAATTGCGGGTGAGCCTCCTCAGAGTAGCGTGTGTGCTTGAAATTGACATGCACAATATCTCCATCCAGATTCTGACCTTGCAGTATTAATTGCAAACCCAATTGTGCACTAGGATAGGAGCGCGGCAGTGGATCAATTTTTGCATCTTCAAGTGGACCAATATGAATGCTTTCCAGAGACGGAAAAGTAGAACGAGCATTTGCCAATGCATCTATTCCACGATCTTCTTTACCCCGATTTATTACTGGCAATGCAGCCTTAGCGGGTTTTGTGCTCTGAATAAGCACCACGGACACCTGATACGCCATCGATTGACGATAACGTGCTTGCATCGCCGTCCACAATTTTGATAATTCTTCGCTGGATAAAAACTGCGGAGTAATTTTGATCACCTCGACTTGATCTGCAAGATCGATAGCCGACAAGCTTCCAAAAGGAGAAGGCGGAAGAAATGTTGAGTCAATAGGGGGGGTGGGCGAACCAAGCGCTGTGCGAATATTCTTACGAGTTATTAGTGGTGTCTCATGAAGGATTTGCATTGCATGACCCAACAGAATTTCAGCATTAAAGTCTTGCGTACCGTAGGTCGAAAGAAGGTAATGGAGATCGAGCGCAAGCGGTGGATTACTGGTACGGGCACCATTGCTGTCACGTGACGGCAGACTCTCATTACACCAACCCTGATTGGTCGTCACTCTGTATAAAAACAGGTTGATTTGGTTTGGCTCCTGCGTTCCTGTGGTAATTCGATCTGGTGGTAACGCAGTGACAGAAAAACTTCCAACAAAGGATGAAATATCTTGATCGATAAGGCCATTATTGAGCACGTCCTTCAATACAGCAGTTACTGCGGCAATAGCCAATGGGCCGCTCATGATTTGCCTCCATTGCGCTGTTTGAGATAGTCGTCAAGACTCATGGTATTATTGGCCGCTCGCGGTTTTGCAACTGACTTGTCTGCAACCTGGGTGGCACGGATTTCAATACGCCCTATCGTAACTTGGATAGTCGGGACAGGTGCTGCTTCTGTATCAGATAGGTCTGCCGTTAGTTTTTGAGCTCTCGACTGATTGAGTGAATTTGACCCGAATGTATATTGTTCAGACCACGTTTTTATGCTGACCGGTTTAACAGGGGCTGGCGACGTGGACGCGTCGGGTTTAATGATGGTTTGATGCTCAACGGGCACCGCCACCTCCCTTATAACAAGCTCATTGTGCGTGGTCTCAGTAAAATGTTCCTGCACACGTTCAACAAGAGTACGCACGTTTTCAGTTGACCGAATGTCTTTATGAGCCGCTTGAAATGCCTGCTCGACTGGTTTGTTAACGGATTGAGCAGCCGGAATGACATACGCTTTATCAACCAAAGAAAAGTTCTTGCTTGAGGATGTTTTTTGCTGTTCACCGAGCGACTCGGACTGCTTAAACTTAAACTCAGTAGGCTGAACAGGCTTAGGTTGATCTTGACCGTTGGATGCTTTTTTAGCCTGACCCTCAGTGGGTACTGTTATAACTGTTGGCACAACAGGCTTATCTGTAGCAGTTACCATCGTGGGTTGCACTGGCTCATGCGGCTTAGACACCTGAGCGTCTTGGGCTTCATCCAAGATATTGTGAGCAGAACGCTCCCTAGCTACCGGCACCTCAAGCTGGTTAATCATACGGGACTGCATTAAATTCATGCGGTCCGAACTGTCTGGAACATTTGCCATCGTGGTTTGCACGGGCTCATGCGACATAGATTCCTGAGTTTCCTGGGCGACATCCAAGCCAGTGTGACCGGAAAGTCCTTTATCGACCGGCATCTCAAACCTGCTTGCCAAACGTGGCTGCACCGGTTCCACCTGATGAAGAGTTAATGCAGCAAGATGACTCAGATATTGGCTCATTGCATCACCCGCTCCAAATAGTATCGACGTCGTGTAGGACTCATCGCCAAAATATCCGCCTCACGCCAAGCATAAGCCTTGGCTAACAAATGCACTTCATTCAACACACGCTGCGCCCACACGTTGATTTCACTCCAAAGAAATGAGGCGATATCAAAAGCTGCCAGCCAATTGTGCTGACAGGCAGGACAACATAAATCTAGTTGCACATTGGCTTGGGGGTCAGCTTCTGACATCGCCGCTTCAACTTTATCCAAAATTGTCTCAGACAACTTATTGAATGGCTGGGTTTGACCTGCTTGAGCGACAGATAACAGACAACGTCCAAACAACAAGCTACGTGCTTCATCGACACTGCTGGCTGCTTCAATGAGCATTAAGTCCTGACTGTTTGGCAGACGGAACTCCAGATCGACACCTTCCACTTGCAAAGCTAGGGTTTCTTGAACAGGGTTGCTCGGCATTACCTTGATATCAGTTATATCCAATGCAAACTCCAACCGCTCATTGCAACCGGGGCAAGCTGCAAGACTGGTTAGTTGCGACCCAAACAACGCTTCGCGTAGCTTTAATGCCAAGCCATCACGTTGACCGATAGGTAATTTGAACAATTGTTCATCGGACACTTCCGGAAATGCCGTTGCCAGCAAGGTCAATAAGCGACGGGTACCCAACTGCGACAAGCCCTGTTCCCAAGCCGTCAACAACTCAGCAGTCGTGACCAGATTCATGGCTATTGCGGCTCGGTAAAGGTTTCTTCAGCTGGTTCGGCTACTTCATAATCACGTTCCCAACCCTCGTTTTCCAATTTAATATGCTGAATTGCAACCGCATTAGCATTAGCATCCAAATCCGGCATCGCCTGAAATTCTGACACCCAACAACGAAACAGCTTGTAGGCAATCGCCAACTGACCAGCTTCGTTGTACAGCTCGATGATAAGGTCTTTCCGAAAATCCTTGAGTGAAACTTCAGCTCCCAATCCAGAGCCAAAATTCCAGACTTTGTTTGCCCACTGTTCAAACTCTTTATCATGGGTAACACCCCGCTCCAGGCTGATCGCTTCATATTCGGTTCGGCCTGGCGATTTCCGGCTACTGCTAGGGTCGCCCCCTTCCCGGTGCTTTACCACCTCAGTTGTCCGTTTGAGCATACCGACCTTGCTCACACCCGCCACATATTTGCCATCCCATTTGACGCGAAACTTGAAGTTTTTATAGGGATCGAACCGTTGTGCATTAACGCTAAATTGTGCCATGACTTATGCTCCTTAAACTTCAATTTGACCAGCCATTTGCTGGAGTTTGATAACAACAAACTCGGCTGGCTTTAAAGGCGCAAAGCCGACGACGATATTGACAATACCTAAATTAATATCCGTCTGATTGGTGGTTTCTCCATCACATTTGACAAAATACGCTTCCTTCGGGGTTTTTCCCTGAAAGGCACCCTGGCGAAATAGATTGTGCATAAATGCCCCAAGATTAAGACGTATCTGTGCCCAAAGTGGCTCGTCGTTAGGTTCAAAAACCACCCATTGAGTGCCACGATACAGGCTTTCCTCGATGAACAGTGCAGTACGGCGAACGGGGATGTATTTCCATTCATCTGCCAGTTGATCAGCACCGCGAAGAGTCCTCGCCCCCCATATCACCCGACCATTGACGGGAAATACACGCAAACAATTGATACCCAGCGGATTGAGCATACCGTTTTCGGCATCGTTGAGGTTCACCTGTAGGCCTTGAATACCGCTAAGAGAGGCATCAAGACCGGCTGGCGCTTTCCAAACGCCTCGTGAAGTGTCAGTACGCGCCATGAGGCCAGCAATGATTCCACATGGAACAAATGTGTCTAATTGCCCTTCACGCTGCGGATCGGCTTGAATAACACGCGGGAAATAAAGCGCCGCATTACGAGCTTCAATGCCTGATAAACTTAACCCGTTTAATCCGTTACGGGCAGTGGCCGCTGCTGTTTCCTTATTAGCGCCCCACAGCGCTGGTGGGTCAACAATCAGCATTGCACGTCTATCCGCACAATACTTTATTGCGTCTTGATATACCTCTTTTAACGTATCGCCTTCTCGTGTATCAGGTGGTATGCAAAGTAGATTGAACAAATCGGCTTTATCAAGTGCATACAAACCGGTTTTGTTAGCCTTATCACCAACAATATCGTCTTTGGCAGTTAACAACGCGCTGTCTGCACCGCCTGTGAACTTCTTGAATTTAGTTGAATCGGCAGTTGGATCTGCGGGATCTTCATTTGCCGCAGAATCTGTCGGCTTAGTGCTAATT
>SBAV01000348.1 GCA_005239965.1 Methylobacter tundripaludum | reverse complement strand
GCTGCGTTGCGTTCCCTGATTGAAATAGCAAAGCGTTCCACTAACTTGACCCTTAAAGTAGATTCATCGGTAAACAATCCTCCATTGCTTTAAGGTACTGGACCAGACACCGTGTGCATCACAACCAAGCTACGCTTGCTGGAATGGTGGTTGTGTTTGGTGAGATACCCAAGGATGAAATTGAGCAGATTTCACGCTTTAAGGACTTGAATGCCGTGAGGAATCGCCGAAACCACCTTATTACGCTTACTTTCCTATCTAGGCTACTTTGCTTCAGCTTTCCAAACAGAACCGCCAAATTGCTTAGTAGCATCGGCACGGGTAATGCCAGATAAATCACAATGATTTGGATTGCTAGGTACAGGGGCAGGTAATACACGAGCACTTTTAATTGGAGCATTAGTAAAGCAGTAAGCATTAAATCGATCAGGTAATGTTTCTATAAGCTCTTTTAGATTTCCACCTTTCTTACAATTTACACTTGCGCCCTCCATTTTATTTGCTTGATTAACTTCTTCGCCTGAAAAATCACAAGTTTTACCTGTTGGCGTACCAGGGCTACCAGGTTGCCCTGATAATTTTACACCTCTAATTACAACTCCAGATTCAACTGGAACAACTCCATCCGCCGTAACATTAAATGGGATAATTGTGCTAATTAATAAGGTAATTATTAATGTGGCTAAATTTATTTTAAGCATTTATATATCCTTTAATTAAATTAAACACTGTGTTTTGATTAAAGTGAGTGGTTATCGCGTTAGAAATGATGATGTTAAAAGGCAGCGAGCCTCGCAGATTCTGCATACCGCAGCTAGGAGACTCGCTACCAAGTTAAATTAACGCACTGGCGGAGGAGGAATATTTGGCGGCGGTATATTTATATCTTTCGGTGGCTTCCCTGCTTCAGCAACAGTTACCAGCACAGTATTTAGAACCATTACAGCAAGCAGCGTGCTTGCTAATAGCTTTAAGAATTTCATAGTATCTCCTTGTTAAGAATGATGATGTTAAAGTGTTACCTACTATTAACTGGGTAGGTAGTTCCAGTGTTTAGCTCGTATGTAGCGCAACGCAATACGGGATGCTCAAGTCATTGCTATTGGTATTTTATCAACTACTATTTTTTGATCCCTTTAGCCCATCTCCTTATACACAAGTCTGCTAGGACTGATGAATCAAGGTGTTAAAAAACAGTCAATTTACAGCAGTGCAAATTTTTGATTCGTGACTACAATTGATAAATCAATGAATTGCACTGCTAGATTTCGCAGTTCTGAAAAGATGTGTATAAGGAGATGCCTTTAGCCTGAGGCAGTATCAGCAGCAGGGGCGGTTTCAGAAGCAGTAGATTTATCACCGTTAGTTTTACTATCATCCCCGGATGTAACTGTTAAATATTTGTTGGGGAAGTATTTGGCCACCCACATTTCGGCTAGCTCGGATTTTGTAATCGGCTTTAAATAATAATTAATGGGCACACCGATATTTCCCTCCAAAGCTTTTTGAATATAGTCATCAAGCGCGTCCATCATCGAATTGATGTCTATCATTTTGTTTTGACCGTCATCAATTGCTGCCAAACCTGACAAAACCGCTGTTACTTTAGAATTTTCCATGGCGAGCATTTGCGATCCCGCCCTGGCTTGGTTAGCAGCCGAATCTACGGTGCTTTTATCTCCGGCAGTTGCTGTTTGAAGTGCGGCAAGTTTGCCCATCGCTGCGGCACCGTCAAAGTCGGAAAATTGCTGTACGGCCATTTTCACATTATTCGACTTGATGGAAGGGATTGATCCCATGGTTGTCAGTGTGCAATGCGAAGAAATATTTTGGGCGCTCAACAAGTTTTTTGCGTCATTTGAAAAAGATTCATCCACACCAAAACCGCCAGATTCATTAGCAAACCAGCCAGAAACGGCAAATTGTCCCTGAATGCTGCTGGCTACCGAATACATCGCTTCACTTGCTGTAGTAGTGGTGGTGTTTAAAACATGCACCATCCCGATAAAACAGGAGCCGTATGTAGCGCCCGATAGAAGCGTCAATGAATTCTTGCTATCGTTGGCTCCGGCCATGTTAGCCATGCTGTTGGTTTTGATCAAATCATCTGTATGGATTTTATTCCAGACCCTGATCGCCTTATCAACGTCCAGTATAAACGGAGCCAAAAGAACCGCGTCTTTATGGGTACAGGTAACTGCAACGACAAGCGTACCGGCAATATTATGATTTGAATATTGGCTGTTTACTTGCTGGGCGGCAGCACCAGAAACTTGTCCCGCAAATTCATCGCCAAAAAAAGAAACCTGCTCGCTAACAAAGCTTTTTACTGTTGTGGCCTGTGTTTTTCCCTTTTGTACGGTTCCGTCATTAGAGAAGTATTGGACGTTCATTTTTAAAGAATCCGCCGACAATGGCATCTTCTTTATTTGGGTCTTGTTGTAATCGATAGGGCTTTCGGGGCTTGAATTTACAAGATGGCTTTTCTTGGCTTCCCGTATGTCTGCCTCTGCCTTAACCTTGGCATTTGCGTATGCAATGGCGGCAGTCTTAATATTGTTTCCGGCGGCTTCACTTTGCTTCATCAGCTCAGTTACGTCAATATTCATGTCGAGCAATTCCTGAATCGTCATATCGAAGCTTCGTTTCATCGAGATATAGGAATTCATTTCATCTTCAGCAGCATCGACGGGCGCTTGCAATTTGCTTATTTTGACCAAGTTATCTAATATTGCCTTATCAACTAAGTTGCCTAAAGCAAGCGATGGGGAGTAAGGAATGGTTGTTGGCATAATGTGGTTTCCCATTTGTAAGTAAGAACAAATTCAATGGCGTTAGAGTGGGCAAAAAAACCTGCCCACTCTGCTTTACTGTAGCAACACGGAACCATGAATATAAAACCCAGGACTCCGCAGCTCCTACGGAGAATTAAATCAACGCCCTGGCCGCGTACAACCGGGCTGATAAGGATTCACCGAACACGGCGGCTTTCCAGCAAACGCCGCCGCACTATTTAGAAGCAGGATAGCAAGCATTGAACTTGCTAATAGTTTTACGAATTTCATAGTATTTCCTCGTTTAAAAGTAATAATGTCACTTCCTATTCACTGGGGAAGTGTTTCCAGTAAGTTGGGTTAACCGTTTTGCGGTTAATCCAATATTTGATGCCCACCCACCAACACCGGCACAAAACACAAGGCATAAAAAAACCCGATGCCTGCAAAAACAGGCATCGGGTTTAAGGGTGTTTTAAAACGAAATGGGAACGCCGCCGCTTGACCGCCAATGCGGCAAGGCGAAAATTATTACTGGCTTGGCTTGGCTTGGCTTGGTAAAAAGTGTGCGCGGCGGTTTTAAATTTACAAGTCATAGTGCTGTAGTTTGTTTTGGGCTATAAATTTTACGGTTGTGTTGCTTAATACCTTACGTTTAATCTTAAAGCAGCAACCATGCCAAAATTTTACAATTTATATTCTATTATAAATCAATTGCTTAAAATACAAACAAGCACCCAATGTACACTAAATTGACAGGGTGTTGTCAAAAAATTATTTTTTCTGTAAATAGAGGGTAATTTATTTAAAAATCAATGTATTAGCTTGTATGGTTATTACTGACGACTGACTTGACGCGTTTGGCTAAAAAATTGCTTATTATGGAAAAATG
>SBAV01000451.1 GCA_005239965.1 Methylobacter tundripaludum | reverse complement strand
AGGTGACACAGGATCTATTTCTGTTTTTATAACCAAAGCGCTTACTGCGGCGCTGCTGCCATCCCCCAGCCTGGCTTCGGAAATAATCGTCATTGCACCGCTTTGTGTTGCATCGCCTTCTACGCCGTTAATATATTTTGACGCTATCGGAAACGTCAGCGGTTTACTGAACTTGGCACTCTCTACGCGTGCCAAGAGAAACTGTTCAATAACAGCGGGTTCCAGACCTGGCAATAATGACAACACTTCCCGTGTCGCATTTTTATCCACCTGACCTTGCCCTGAATAAACGGTAATTAACGGCTCAAGCCATTTAAATGTCTCGGCATCCATGCCTAATACCATTTGCAGTTCTTCAATATTTTGAAATGGCTTATTGCGAGGCTGATATTTTAAGCCAGCATTTTGGTATTCTTGCTTCTCTGCCCCTTCAGGACTTACCGTGTCATCGCTGTCGCGCCAATCCATCACCGCGCCGACCAATTTGGCCACACGAATAAACGGGTCTTTGGAGTCATCATCAGGCGCAGGCGCACGTAAAAACAGCGCTCGCAACAACTGTGGATCGGCTTGGTTAATGTCTATTTTACCTGTTTCCGACAATATCCGAACCCTAATACGGGTGTCGCCATAATTTATTTGGTAAATACTGCCGTCGGTGCGCCAGCTTTTATCTTGCTCTGCGTTGATCTTGTCAGTTTCCGTACCCAGCAACATCAGTTCGGCAATGGCGATACCGGATTCGGCAATGGCAACCGCCTGTGCGTTATTTTTAATGCCTTCGGTAATGGATATTTCACGGCGCATACCCAAGGCAAAGCTGCCGGCCATCAGGGTCAGTAAACTCAGCACCCACAATACCAGCACCAAAGCAAAGCCTTTCGGTTTCTTTGTCGCGTTACCAATCACATGCATCCCTTAAGTCCTTGATCTATTGGAATGGGCATAACCAATGGCCGTGCTGTTGTATGGGCATATTACCTATTGTCCGGAATTATCGGTACTAAATGCTTCTGTAGCAAATCCGGCACTTTCAGCGGAAATGGTCGTTTTTAAATCGATAATCATTTCCGGCCAGAAAATACCATTGTCCAGTTCGATTTTTATTTTAACCAACCGGGGTTGAAATTCTTTTTCTAGCCATTGCTCCTGCCAATAAGGCTCACTGGACTGATCGTCAGCGCCAAAGTAGTGTAATTCGAAATGCTTGACATGCTTGACCAGCACCACCTCTTCTTTTTGCCACTCATCGCCTGCGGCTACAGGAAAAAATGGAGTTAATGCAACATTAATGATTTGGCCGTCTTCGTCATCCGTAGCGGTTTGTATGCTGATCAATTGCGCGCCGGTCTTGCCGGCGCTGGCCGGAAAGTGCGAAACAAACTGCAGCGAATCAGGTTTCCCCTGAAAGGAGAACACCCTGAGGCCGGAATCTGGATCGGAGGAAAAATCATCCCACAAGGGCATTGCCGTGCTCAGATGGCGCTGAAAAAAATTATAAACGACGGCAATTTCATTAACGTCAGTAATTTTGGTTTCGCCTTTTTCCCAGCTATCGGCGCAAATTCGCATACTGGCAAACAACAGCACTATCATGAGGCTTAACAAGGTCATGGCGATGAGTACTTCAATCAGCGTAAAACCTTGGACAACGCGCACAAAATGGACGGTATCAGGCAAACGTTGATTTTGTAGCCCATACCGACGTGCGCTCATCCCTATTGCTCTTTATTGACCAATTTCAGCGTCGACAACCTGACTTCTCTGTCGTTGTCATCGTCATCACCCCAGCTTACCGTTACATCGACCTTGAATAGTTCGGCGGTTGATTTCAGCTGAAATTTGCCGACAACAAAATTAAACGGACTGACAGAAACTTCCCAGCGGTATTTATCATTTTCCACGCCAGAATTGCGGCCGTTATGCGGTTTGCTTTCTACGCCGGTTTTGGCCATAAGGGATTCGGCAATTTGTACGGCGGCGGTGTATTCTTCAGAAACTACAGCTGAATTCACACCGGAAGAAAATATTTTCAGCAAAATGCCCAACGACAATGCCAGAATGGAAAAGGCAATCAAGATTTCCAATAACGAAAAACCTTGTTGTTTATTCAACGTCATCTTTAATTTCAACTTGTCCGGTCAGCCAGTTGATATCAATGCGCCAGGCCATTTTGCCGCGCTCTAATTTAATCCAACCCCCGGAAGAAGAACCATCCGGAAAAAATCGGATACTGCCTGTGCCATCGGTTAATTCATTTTGCCCTGTGTGCATGGTGGTATCGATAGTTTGCGGAATTTCATAGACCTTGTCACGGCCACTGACGGTGTAACTGTTTTCCTCAAAATCTATGGTCAAGGTGGTTTCTTGATGGGACAATTGCGCTAAACTCTTGGTGTAGCGCAATGCGGAAGCCATATCTCTTGCTGCAACTTTAAGCTCGGTGGCCTCATTACCGGATGATAAATTGATGCCGATTGCCGCAAAACCCAGCACGACAATAAACAGCACGACAATCAGCTCAAGTAGCGTAAAGCCGTGGTTACGTTTTAACGAGCCAGACGCAAAATAACTGCGTTGCGGCCTTTGAATGCGCATTATTCCCAGTTAGTTAAATCCTGGTCTTCACCTTCGCCACCTTCCTTGGCATCCCCGCCTAAGGAATACAGGTCAAACTTACCGTGTTCGCCCGGTGATACGTAATGGTATTCCTGATTCCAAGGATCTAATGGGATTTTACCTTTGCGCAGATAAGGCCCGTTCCAGCGGCCTGCACCTTCGGGGGATTCTACCAAGGCTTGCAAGCCTTGTTCGCTGGTAGGGTAACTGCCCACATCCAGCTTATACATATCAAGGGTAGCGGCCAGATCTTCGATCTGCACTTTAGCGGCTTTGGTTTTGGATTCCCCCATGT
>SBAV01000152.1 GCA_005239965.1 Methylobacter tundripaludum | reverse complement strand
TTCTTGTGGCAGGTAACCAATATTGATACCTTTTTGCGGGATTGCTTCGCCTTCGATTTCCTTATCGATACCTGCCATGATTTTCAGCAGGGTGGATTTTCCAGAGCCGTTTAAACCCAAAACGCCAATTTTTGCGCCCGGAAAAAAGGATAAAGAAATATCTTTCAAAATATATTTTTTAGGGGGGACGATTTTGCCGACCCGATTCATTGAATAGATGTATTGCGCCATATTTGTTTTTTTGCTGAAGGATTGGAAAGTAGTGTAACAATAATGATTAAGGGTAGCGGATTTAGGGTTGTAAGTCTGCTTTCGTTAACTGAATGCTATCAGTTAGGCAATGATGGTATTATTTCACGTTATGGGTTGATTATTAATAGCTATCATGATGACAAATTAAACTTTGTTTATCTGATGGTTTATCTGATGTCGCCGTCTGCTTATGATCGCACACAAAAAGCGGATAGGTTAGTGTAATCATGTGGTTTATCGAAGTTTTGCAACTCTCCATTTACATTACGGATATTCAATGGTATGGTCGAGTTTCAGTAACGGTCAAATTGGCCATGCGTCTTTGGAGAGGGTTGTCCCAATCGAATGAGCCGAAGCGGCTTATTTTAGGTGCTAGCAAAGATCGGTCTCTTTTGGATGGCACTGGGCAAATCATTTTTGTTAGAGACATTTAAGCTTAAGTTTGTGGCCACAATGATTCACAAATGCAACATGTGCGCGTAAATCACGGGATGGACTATGCTTAAAGACGCTTTTTTTCAAAATAAAAAGAGCCTTAGTTAAGGCGTTATCACTATCCACTGTATTTTTAAATTAAGAGGGAAAAATTATGAAACAGGGTTTTGCTGAATTTTTTGGAACATTTTGGCTGGTTCTGGGTGGCTGTGGCAGTGCGGTGCTGGCCGCAGCATTTCCGGATGTCGGTATTGGTTTGTTGGGCGTGTCTCTTGCATTTGGATTAACAGTGTTAACGATGGCTTATGCAATCGGGCATATTTCGGGTTGTCACCTGAACCCCGCCGTTTCCATTGGTCTTTGGATGGCGGGGCGTTTCCCTGCCAATAAATTGTTACCTTATATTGCTGCACAAGTATTGGGCGGTATTGCCGGTGCGGGCGTGTTATATCTTATTGCCAGCGGAAAAGCAGATTTCAGTTTAGCCAATGGCTTTGCTTCCAATGGCTATGGCGTTCATTCACCGGGTGGCTATTCGATGCTTTCAGCATTAGTTACCGAAATTGTTATGACTATGATGTTCCTGCTGATTATCTTAGGCTCAACCGATAGCAGGGCGCCACAAGGTCTGGCACCTATTGCCATTGGTTTGGGTTTAACGTTAATTCATCTTATCAGTATCCCGGTTACCAATACTTCTGTAAATCCAGCCAGAAGCCTTGCTGTTGCCATTTATGTTGGCGACTGGGCGTTGGTACAGGTGTGGCTGTTTTGGGTAGCTCCAATTATGGGGGCTATGCTCGGTGCTGTGGTTTATAAGTTTATCAGTAGCCCAGATGAGCAATTAACTTTGGCTGTTGTGCACGCTGGCCAATAATGCAAAAAATCTTGAAATACTGGCAATTTTAGCGGCAAAATCAAGCAGTTTGCTATATCATACGATTTAGGACAGTCTGATGAGCCTGGCCTTGTTGGTTTAACTTTAACTGATTAGGAGAAAAAACGATGAGTCTATTAAGTAGTCTGGCACAAACCGCCCTGCAAAGTGCGCTGGGTAGTAGTAATACCGGTAATGCGCAAAACCAAACTCAAAATTTGGTGGAGGGTGTATTAGGAATGCTGCAAAATTCCAATACTGGCGGAATAGCGGGTTTAGTGGAAAAATTCCAAAAGTCCGGTTTGGGCGATGTCGCTGCCTCATGGGTAGGAACAGGTGAAAATCAACCGGTTAGTCCTGATCAAGTAGTAGCCGCCCTGGGTCAGGATCAAGTAAACGATCTTGCCAAACAAGCCGGCATTCCGAAAGAGAAAGGAGCGGAGGTACTTTCGCAAGTTCTGCCATCTGTCGTTAATGAAGTAACACCCGACGGTAAAGTGCCAGAGCCTCACCAGTTAGGCACTTTGGCTAAAGTTGTATTGGGAGGGCTTGGTGTGGCGGGCGTAGCAATGGCTGCCAAAGCAGCTGCCTCTGCTTTCGGCAATGATAATGATGAGCCGGCAAGTACCGACAGCGTGGTAGCTGATTCAGACACTCAAGTAGAAAGCGCCCCCGAAATTGCCACTGCTGCACCAGCAACTGATAGAACATATACAGTCGTTTCGGGTGATTCTTTGTCCAAAATAGCCAAGCATATTTATGGCGATGGCAACCGCTGGATGCAAATTTTTGAAGCAAATCGAGATAAACTCAGCGATCCTGATCGTATATCTCCGGGGCAAGTACTTCGTATTCCTTAAAATTAGATAAAAGTAACTGCCAATGTGAAAAAAGCATTCGGGCTGAAAGCTCTTTACCCAAAAAGCCATCGGTGACGGTGGCTTTTTTTTTGTGATCTGTAAAAGCAAATACATACTCCCAACGGCCAATAACAAGCAGCCACCGCGTTAATCACTTCAATCCCTGGCTCCAGACCGTAATGGGTTTCGCATACTATCTCCGTATCAGATAACAGGCGTAATCCTGATTGTCATTCTCATGCATTTAGTTAATCTAACAATAATTATATCAACTAATAGTTTTTTAAAATAAATATATTAGCAATAAACTAGTACAATTATTATATTAAAATAATATTGTACTTCCCTTAAGCTTTGCTCTGATTTGTTGAGGTAAAGTCACTTGGGATTGAAATTACAGGTTATAACAATCTACTCAAGCGTTATGTGACAAGCTGGATGTCAACCCCATGGCGCCGGCATCTTCATGAAGTAACTCAAATTTCGTCCTTCAACAAATCCGACTAAAGCATTGCAGGCGTTCCCGCTCATGGCTTAACCGATTGATATTAAATGATTTATTTTTTATAATCTCGCGCTAATTTATCTTTAAAATCGCTAACTTAGAGAAAAAACTATCTAAAAAGCCAAAAATAAATTTATGTATATTGATTTATAACGTTTTTTAGCGCGAGCGTAAAAAATAAAATTCATTTAAAATCAATAATTTAGACTATTGGCGAGAATAGCTGAAAGCATTGGGTTTGTCGAATAAGGAACCTTGAGCTAGATGAAGAGGTCATAAAAATACTTGGATTAAATCCGATGATAAAAAACGACCTAGTTTTCATTAGGTAACATCTAATATCCCGCGCTCCATATACATAAAAACTGTGTATATCGCTTTTTAACTTACATCGGTAACAACAGAGCGGAGGTAAACCGTGACTTCTTCTCAATCCATTAGCCAACATACGAACTTGAAACTGAGTGTCACTGTTGTGCTTACTGCTTGGTTTGTAGTCGTTTTTTTCATCGCTATCAATGAAGGCTTCGTTAGGCCACCGGAGGTGCCGCCCTTACCGATCTTTTTCGGTGTGTCGCTCCTTTGGTCGCGTTTATTGCAGTCTACTTGCAATCTAGCGTGTTCCGGGAATTTATACGCGCAGCCGACCTGCGGCTTTTAACAGCGATCCAGACGTGTCCGGGCTGGCGAGCTGGGTTTTTAGCCCTTTATGCACACGGTATCTTGCCCGGTTTGTTCGCTTGGCCTGCGGGCAAACTACCCTTTAACTAAACTATGTTTCCCGGTTCATTTTGAAAGGCGAGTGACGGAGTGATATAGGTAACACCTATAGAGGGCGTTGTTATTAACGCAACACACTACGCCCCCCCCAAAGGGATGGTTAGGGTGGGGGAATTTAAAATGTCGCTTTATTAATTGTGCCCTCTATACCTTCACTACCCATTTTAAATTTTTATTTAATTTAGGAGAGCCACCATGCATAACCAAAAACATGCTTATCAACAAAAAGTCGATGCTGAATTAAAACTCTTGGAAGCCAAAACAGAATTATTGAAAGCAAAAGGCAATAACCTGATGGCTGATGCGAGAGTGAAATTTGACGAACAATTGCAAGAATTGGAGAAATCTAAATCAGAATTTACTGTTTATTATGACCAAGTGGCCAAGAAAGCGGACGATACCTGGGATGATGTCAAAGATGAAGCCGAAGAGAAATGGACTAAATTCACCCGTTCTGTTGGCAATTTTATTTCAAAGCATACCTAAGATAATGTCCTTAAAATCGCTACCTGGAGAACCATCATGTTTAACTGGGCTATCACATTTTTAATCATTGCCATCGTAGCCGGTGTTCTTGGCTTTGGCGGAATTGCAGGCGTATCAGTCGAGATCAGCAATTCTCAATTTAGGAAAATCCGGTAAAATTTACAAATTTTCTTACCTACCT
>SBAV01000255.1 GCA_005239965.1 Methylobacter tundripaludum | reverse complement strand
TTGGTTCACCCGTGGGCTGCGATATTTGAAAAGATGTTTGCAAAATGATCTGCCGCTACCAAGGTTCTCGGTTGTTTTGAAAAACTGATAGGTGATGAGAGGTATTAACATTAAACGCAAAAATAGGTTCAGATGCATTTTTCTGGTTGGGTTTTTATGCGCGTTGTTCCTGTCTTTCTGGAAATAAAGCTAAAATGACAGCATAATTGTTATCATCGAGCGACCTATGTTAAAACACGGTTTTGTTAAGCAACTGATCAGTAGTTTTTTAAGCTTGCTACCGATTCTTGCCGTGGTATTGGTTTTTCAGGTTCTTATTATTCGACAGCCGGTTGTTGATGTCGCCGGCATGATTGCAGGGGTGTTGCTGGTTATTTTGGGGCTTACTTTGTTTGTTTACGGACTGGAGCAAAGCTTGTTTCCGGTCGGTGAAACCATGGCATATTCATTTGCCCGTAAAGGCAGCCTGTTTTGGCTATTGGTGTTTGCGTTTTGTTTGGGTTTTGGCACAACGGTTGCCGAACCCGCCTTGATAGCTGTTGCTGATGAAGCCGCAAACGTAACCAGCAAGAGCCATCTGATCGCACAAACCGATGAAGCCAAAAGTCAGTATGCCTTGGGCTTGCGGATTACAGTAGCGCTGTCGGTGGGTTTTGCCATTTTGGTTGGCGTGTTACGGATTATTCGTGGCTGGTCTTTGTATCACCTTATTATTTGTGGCTATTGCGCTGTGGTCATTATGACGCCGTTTGCACCCCCTGAAATTATCGGTATTGCTTATGATTCCGGTGGCGTCACCACCTCGACCATCACCGTGCCTTTGGTGACGGCATTGGGTGTGGGGTTGGCTTCTGCCATTAAAGGGCGTAATCCGATGCTCGATGGATTTGGTTTAATTGCTTTCGCATCATTAACGCCGATGATTTTTGTCATGGCTTATGGAATGCTCCGGTGACTGCCGTCTTACTGCATTTTGCATCCGGCTTATTGGCCACCTGCCGGGATATATTGCCGATAGCCGTGATTATTATTGGCTTCCAGGTATTGATTATCCGTAAGCCCATGGCGCATCCCAAAAAGATGGCGATTGGCTTTGTGTGTGTTCTATTGGGCGTGGCTTTTTTTCTGGAAGGGCTGGAGATGGCCTTATTCCCCTTGGGGAAATTAATGGCCAAGCAATTGACCACCCCTGAATTTTTAGGCATCACAAATCTTCAGCAGGCAACGTGGCAATCGTATTTTTGGATTTACATTTTTGCTGCCAGTATTGGTTTTGCGACTACTTTCGCAGAGCCGTCGCTGCTTGCGGTTGCGCTCAAAGCCGAACAAATATCGGGGGGCACGATTCACGCGTTTGGTTTGCGTTGTGCTGTGTCTATAGGCGTTGCTTTCGGCATTGCCCTGGGGGCTTTTCGTATTGTTACCGGTTTTGAGCTGTATTATTTTATTATCGTTGGCTATATCATTGTCATTATTCAAACGGCATTTGCCCCTAAGTTAATCATCGGCTTGGCCTATGATTCCGGCGGGGTGACTACATCGACGGTCACTGTGCCCTTGGTGACAGCCTTGGGCTTAGGTTTGGCACATGCAATTCCAGGGCGTAATCCATTGATAGACGGGTTTGGTTTGATTGCCTTTGCCAGCTTGTTTCCCATCATAACTGTATTGGGTTATGCCCAGATTGCCCAGTGGCTAAGTAGCCGTAATCATTCGTCCAAATTATGAGGTGAGTTGTGCATTTTAAGTTGATTGTTGCATTTGTCGATGATGACAAAACTGATCTGGTGCTGGAAACGGCCCGTAAAAGCGGCGCTAAGGGTGCAACAGTGATTAATAATGCCCGTGGCGAGGGCCTTAATCAACCTAAGACTTTTTTTGGGCTTACCCTGGAAACCCAGCGCGATGTTTTATTGTTTCTGGTCGAGGAACGATTGAGCCGCTATATTCTGGAAGAAATCGCCCGCGTTGCCGAGTTTGATATTAAACCCGGTACCGGCATTGCTTTTCAGGTTGATGTGGAAGATGCCATAGGCATTAGGCACCAGGTTGAAGAATTAACACACGAGCTAGAGGACAAACTATGAACGAACAACGCACCGTGATCCGGGTCAGGGATGTGATGAAAACCGATTTTGCGACTATCGATGGCGTTGCGACGATAGCCGATGCTTTGAAGCTAATGAAAGCATCGAAAACCTCGGTGCTGGTTGTTAACAAGCGCAACGACGATGATGAATACGGGTTGATTAATTCCGGTGACATAGCGCGCCATGTGTTGGCTAAGGATCGCGCACCGGAACGGGTTAATGTCTATGAAATTATGAGTAAGCCAATTATTTCCGTGCATCCTGATATGGATATACGCTATTGTTCCAGGCTTTTTGCTACCTATAATCTGGTGAGGGCGCCGGTATTGGAAAATAAGGTCGTAATAGGTATGGTTAGTCCTAATGCCTTGGTGTTGGATGGTTTGTATAAAATCTTTCAATAAATGGCGTACTGTTAAAAATAGCAGTACAATAAGCAATGGTTAGAAGTGGGATATTGAGTTGAGGGATTTTAGCAGTCAGTTAGGTTGCCCGGTTTCAATGTTGTAGTTCTATTTGTTAAGTTTTTATTGTAGGAGTTTTTTAAGATGGCAACAGGCAAAGTAAAATGGTTTAACAACACCAAAGGTTTTGGCTTTATTTCACCTTCTGATGGCAGTGCTGATGTGTTTGTTCATCATTCAGTGATTCAGGGTGATGGTTACAAGACTTTGGAAGAAAATCAAACCGTGCGTTTTGACTGCGAAAAAGGACCAAAAGGCTTAACCGCTGTTAACGTCTTTCCAGAATAAAGGTTTTTTCCAGATTTAAATTAAAAAGGCTCTTTAGGGAGCCTTTTTTTTATATCGGAGTATGCTTTGGCAGTCTAGCGCGCTATTTTAAAGGCCGACCTTTGGCGTCTTTGTCGGCATGTCCAGTCAGCAATAATAGCGCATCAATAAATCCCCAAAGTAAAGCAAAATTTAAAGTTCCTGCCATAAAAAAGATTGCTGTGAGTATGATCTGGAAAACAGCAAGCTGATAATACCCCAAGTAAAGGCGGCTCATGCCTGCCCAGCCTAGAAAGAATGACAGGAAAACCGCTAGCCATTTGGACTTGACGGCGTTGGCTTTATCCAAAAATGCTCCAGCCAGGTTTATGTTAGTAATGGCATTAGAGCTTAAGTCAAAGCGGACAATATCATCTTTTTCTGGTGGTGCATCGGCCACCCAAAGACTCATATCAAACTTGAAAACTTCTTTGCCGGTTGTAATGGTACCGGCCTTGGTCTCAGGATCGTAACTCTCAATTCGTCCAAACATTTATTCTTCACCTCTCAGTTAATGGCTCTTTGTAATTGATTATTTGGCTGGGAGGGCGATTATAACAATTACCGTCCCTTTGCCGGAATTAATCATCAGACAAACGCACGGCCAGTACATCACAGGTGGCGTGATGCAAGACGCCATTAGCAGTAGAACCGAGTAACAAAGCAAACCCGTGGCGACCATGCGAACCCACTACAATTAAATCCGCGTTAATGTCTTCAGCGATACGGATGATTTCTGATTTCGGGCTGCCTAGTTCCAGGTGGGTGTTTTGTTCCGGAATACCCAAATCCTTGGCCAGTTGATTCAATCTTTTTTTAGCGTTTTCCATTAATATCGACGTTAAATCCATATCAAAAGGGATGGTCGCGCCATAGCTGGTGTCGGTGACCGGTAAGTTGTCTACCACATGAATAATGCTCAGAATGGCTTGGTATTTATCGGCCAGGTTCTTGGCTTTTTCAATGACAAGCTGACTTTGTTCAAAAAAATCGACGGCTAATAGAATGTGTTGGTAATTTTGCATGCTGGTGGCTCCAAAGTTAATGTTCACTTTAATGGGGCAAATAATAGGCTTTGTCGTTATAGATTCCTAGCAAAGTTTTTGGTCGTGCAGTCTTAGTTTATTCCTTTGCGATAAACTGTTAATGTCATTCCTGTATGTAAGCCGGTATCCAGTTAATAGGCGAGTGTGAAGCATCTTTTAGATGCCATTTTTAAAATGGCTTAATATATGATATTATGAGTAATTTCATTCAAAACAAATACTTATAAAAATATCATGTATTTGTTTTACAATCACCGCACCAGTTAGCCTAACAGAATTTAGCGAATTTCAATGACATCTACCGATAGTGCAAAAAAATTACCATTATTTGTAGTGCTGGTAAACGAAGTAAATTATCGCGTTCTTATTGGCTTATTGACTGTATTGGTGGCGTTGTTGCATGGTTTTGCGATTATTTGGCTGTTACAACCTGTTGAGCGGATTAATGAGATCAAACCACTGAAGATTGTGGAGGTAGTTTTGCTATCTAAACCAGAGTCCAAACCCGAACCAGAACCGAAGCCTAAAGTCGTTCAACCCGCGCTGCCTAAAAAAGAACCGCCAAAAAAAATGGCAGGTAAACCGCCTGTTAAAGAAAAAGCGCCCGTTGTAACCAAACAACCTGCACCACAGAAGCAACCGGTTGTCCGTAAGCGGGTCGAGCAGCCTAAACCAAAACCGGTCATACATAAACAAGCAGAACTGCCAAGATCACAGCCTGTTCTTACCAGTAAACCCACAACGCTGCCCTCACCGACGACATTGACCAGCACCGCTAAAAAAGCGAGCCTTTCGATTCATGCGCCCGCTACAGTATCTAAACCTACTGCCAGCAAGCCTGTTGAAAAAACTGGCAACGGTGGAAGTGATGACAACAATGTAACGTCGGGGGTTGTTGAATTGGTGCAAGCCAAACCTAATTATCCAATGCGTGCAAAGAGCCGGCATATTGAGGGTTGGGTTAAAATCGCTTTTACCGTCACCGCTACGGGAACTGTAACAAACGCCCATGTTGTCGGCGCTTCACCCCCTGATATTTTTGACGCCTCAGCTTTGGACACGATCCAGAAATTTAAATTTAAACCCAAGATGGTCAATGGTAAAGCCGTAAACGGGGAAGCAACTAAAACGTTTAGATTTAACTTAAGATAACACCGATTTAACACTGTAAATTTTACCGGCTGTCTGCGTATTTCTGTCCCATTTTTTACTATAAACGACGCAAGAAGGATACTTTAATGTTTCAAAACATTTCACCCACTGTTGTTATTAATGGCACCTTGTATGTGCTACTGGTTTTTTCGGTAGTGACCTGGACGCTGGTTATTTTTAAATCCTGGCAGTTTTGGAAAAACAGCGCCTGGAACCGCAGTTTTAACGAGGTGTTTTGGAATGTAGCCTCGTTGACAGATGCCAACGCATTGCCCGAAAGCTTCTTCAGAGGGCCGCAAGCGCGTATTGCCAGGCAGGGTTTAACGTGGCTGGCAGAAAGCCGGCAGTCCTCCGGTAAGCATCTTAAATTTTACGGTACGCCAGGTGAATTGTTGGAGCAATCCTTGCTTGTGCAAATGCAGAAAGAGGAACATCTGATGGAAAGTGGTCTGACTGTGCTGGCCAGTATCAGCAGCACCGCGCCGTTTGTCGGCCTGTTCGGAACAGTTTTGGGCATTATGCATGCCATGCACCAGATTACCGCCAGTGGTTCGACAAGCCTGGATGTCGTTGCGGGCCCTATCGGCGATGCGCTGATTGCTACCGCTGTCGGTATTGCAGTCGCCGTACCCGCCGTATTGGCCTATAACTTTTTCGTGCGCCGCGCCAAGCTGCACCGCGTTGGCCTGGAAAATTTCGTGGTCAGTTTTATGCATGCTGCTTTAAGTCCAGACGTACAAGGCAAGGAATAATCATGGCTTTTAAACCACGATCAGAAAACGAAGGTGCAATGAGCGAGATTAACGTCACGCCACTGGTTGATGTGATGTTGGTGTTGGTGATTATTTTATTGGTGACAGCGCCATTATTAACCCAATCCGTCCATGTGACCTTGCCCAAAACCGCCGAGACAGCGGCGAATATAGACGCGCAACCGTTACAGCTTGGTATCGACGTGCAGGGCAGCATAACGCTCAATAAACAGCCTGTTGCAAACCTGGCTGCGTTGGAAGCGCTCTTAAAAGCCGAGTTTGCTAAAAATAAGGAAGTTGGGGTGCATTTGTATGCTGACCAAGGCGTGGTTTACAAAAAAGTCGCGGAAGTCATGGCAACTGTGCAGCAAGCCGGTATCGCTAAAATGGCCTTCGTAACGCTAGAAGAGTAGTGTTTTTACTGCTTTTAAAGAATGCTCGGCTGTTTCCTTCCGGGCCGCCCCTATGGTGGTGGTTGGAGGGGACTTAATTGTCGATGTTTTGACACTATTGGCCAATGATGAGCTATTGCCCAATCGATACAACGATCATCCCTTATCCGGCGACCTGCAAGGATTTCGTGAATGCCACATTAAACCTGATTTGCTACTAATTTATTCAAAATCTGATAGCGATACACTTGTGCTAGTCAGGCTTGGATCGCACAGCGATTTATTTGGCTGATTACCATTACCTTGTTTGTTATCTCAAACATTTTCATCAGAAGCACTATTTTATTTAATTCTCATACTTTTTAACTAATAAACATGTCCGAAATCCAACAAGACGACCAAGAACAAATTAAACAACGCCGCAGCAAACTCAACGAGTTACGTGAGCAAACCATTGCCTTCCCTACCGATTTTCGTCGAACCGTAGTGGCAGGGGAATTGTTGGCCGAATACGGTGAAAAATCCAAAGAAGAACTGGAAGCAGAGCCCATACGGGTCAAAATCGCCGGACGCATGATGACGCGCCGTGTCATGGGCAAGGCCAGTTTTTGTCATGTTCAGGACATGTCTGGGCAAATCCAGCTGTATGTCACCCGCGATGCCCTTCCTGAAGGCCTGTATAACGAGCAGTTTAAAAAATGGGACATCGGCGATATTATCGGCGCTGAAGGTGTGCTGTTTATCACCCAAACTGGCGAGTTGAGTATTAAAGTTGACAGCATTCGCCTGTTAACCAAAGCCTTGCGGCCATTGCCGGAGAAATTTCACGGCATTGCCGACCAGGAAATCAAGTACCGCCAGCGTTACCTGGATTTAATCATGAGCCAGGAATCGCGCAACACGTTTTTGATCCGTTCCAAAGTTGTTGCCTATATTCGCCAGTTCCTGATTGAACGCCAGTTCCTGGAAGTGGAAACACCGATGATGCAAGTGATACCCGGCGGCGCGACGGCACGTCCTTTTACCACTTATCATAATGCGCTGGACATGGATATGTTTTTACGGATTGCGCCTGAGTTGTATCTGAAACGCTTGGTAGTCGGTGGTTTTGAGCGCGTGTTTGAAATCAACCGCAACTTCCGCAACGAAGGCCTATCGACGCGCCATAACCCGGAATTCACCATGCTGGAGTTTTACCAAGCGTACGCCGAATACCATGATTTGATGGATTTGACCGAAGCCATGCTGCGCGGCATTGCTGAAGAAGTAGTCGGGCATACCGTCATCACCTATCAGGGCGAAGAATACGATTTTGGCCAGCCATTCCAGCGCATGACGGTCGTGGAATCTATCCTGCATTTTAATCCTGACTTAACTGCTGACGATTTGGCGACCCGTGAAGCGGCGGTTGCTGTTGCTGAAAAGCTGCGTTTGCCCGTTAAAGACGGCTACGGCCTTGGCAAAATCCAGATTGAAATCTTTGAAAAAACCGTGGAAAGCCGCTTGATGCAGCCGACGTTTATTACGGCCTATCCGGTGGAGGTCTCACCTTTGGCCAGACGCAATGATCTTGATCTGCATGTTACCGACCGCTTTGAATTCTTTGTCGGTGGCCGCGAAATTGCCAACGGCTTTACCGAGCTGAACGATGCCGAAGACCAGGCTGCACGCTTCCAAAAACAGGTTGAAGAAAAGGAAGCCGGCGATGATGAAGCCATGCACTTTGATGCCGATTACATCGTCGCCTTGGAACATGGTATGCCGCCGACCGCAGGCGAAGGCATCGGTATCGACCGTTTGGTGATGCTGTTCACCGATTCACCGTCTATCCGTGATGTGTTGTTGTTCCCGCACATGCGGCCTAAAGTTTAACGATTCGGTACGCCGTTCATGGTTCGACAAGCCCGCCACGAACGGCTTAACTGTAATTATCCCCAATGAGACCATCTATGCAAGACACTAACGATACCGATGCGGACAATATCTTTAATACCTGGCATCTTTATCAAAAAATAGTCAGCTTTAACAATATGTTTCACCGAGAAATCTACGCCGATGTTGCACAGGTTTTAAGTAAGGTAGGCAGTGGCTTTTCGTTACTGGATTTGGGTTGTGGCGATGCGTCAAATTTGGTGCCGGTAATTGCCCGTTTGCCTATAACCCATTATTGCGGGGTTGATTTGTCACAAACGGCACTGGACCTCGCTAAAACGAACTTAAATGCATTATCTTGCGTTACCAGCTTTCATAACACCGATTTGTTGCAGGCCGTGCAGGACTTAGAAGAACAATACGATGTGATTTTTACCAGTTTTGCGCTGCATCATTTGTCTCTGCCACAAAAGGAAATGTTTTTTAAAGCGGCCTATTCCCGTATTAAAAGCAGTGGTTTTTTATTGATGATTGATGTGGTGCGTGAAGAACAGCAAGATTTGGCCAGCTATCTGAACGCATATTGCACCTGGCTACGTAAAGATTGGCAAGGCATCGATGCCCAAGAAAAAGCGATTGCCTGCCAACATATCATGGAGAATGATTTTCCTGAAACCCTGTCTACTTTGGAAAAACTGACGCAGCAAAGCGGTTTTGTTACTTGCCGTCCGGTCAGCCGGTATAAGTGGCATCGGATACTGATGTTTCAGGTTTAAGCTTAAAAATGTGAGCTAAGATGGCGTGCAGTTTTCTTTCATTGAACTGTAGGCATGTATGGCTACGCAAGGTAACTATACAACCAGCTGATAATATTACGCTAATTATGTCACTTAAGAAATCCCAAGTGATCACAAGCGGATAAAGCTCAATTTTAACGAAAAATTTAACATTAAAGACATCCCCCATGTATCTTGATTGCAGACAAAAAATATTGGTTACACTTGTTCTTCTTCCGATTATTACAATCTGCGAGGCCAACGGCATTTATATGGCTGCCTTCGCGCGAAACCACATTTTGCTCTATTGGCTAACCCATGTTTTTCAGTGGGCGATACTCCCAATAATATTAATGGCCCTACTTGCCAAAAAAGCATCAGTCTTTCCTAAACACTATGGGCTTGATACATCTGCCCTTCGATGGCAATCATTTATTGCTGAAACGATAGCAATGTTTATCTCGGCGGGTTTAACTTTTCATTGGTCCACCCGACTATCTTGGCATTTGCTTGACCGTCCTGCTGGCTACTTTTGTTTTCTCGACGCATACCCCGCCGATGGAGCAATGCGCACTATCGCTTGGCTTTACTCGTCAATTGCTGTGGGGTTCGTTGAAAGCATTTTCTTTATTGGTCTTCCGTGGCTTCTCTATCAAAATTTCCAGAGCCGTCCTTCGTTGCAAGCTTTCTCTGCGTTAATTTCTGTAGCCTTTGCCGCTGCCCATTGGGAGCAAGGCCCACATGCAATGGTGGGAGCCTTTTTCTTTAACGTTGTAGCCTGTTATTGGTACTTTAGGATTGGTACGTTGTGGCCTGTTGCGGCAGGCCATGCCTTGATCGACTTGGTTGCTTTCGCACAGTTATGATCAACCTCAACCGCTCAATCCACCGGATATACGCAAAAAGCCAAACAGCCCTATGATTTCAAATGTGATCTTATTTAAAAAATTAGATCGATGAGTCAGTCACAATGCCCTGATTAAAGTAGAACTCATTTTTTGAACGGCCAGATCAACTTTGAGTTTTTACAACCAAGCTATGAAACATTACCCGGTTGATAACCACGAGGAATCGATACGCTTTTGTCTGACATCAGTTTTATCGAATTTTTCCCATAATTCGGCATACGTTAACTGGCTGATTGGATGTTTCAGCGTCGGGGCAATTTCCGCTAAAGGCTCCAGCACAAAAGCATAACGCTCAATTTCATCACGCGGTATCTGCAAACCCTCCTCGTTAATAATCAGGTCGCCATAAAGAATTAAATCCAAATCCAACGTTCGTGCCGAAAATTTTGTACAGCTGCGGGTACGGCCATTATCCAGCTCAATTTGCCGCAATTGCTTGGCAACTTCTTTGACATCTAACTCGGAGTTAAAGCCGACAACAAGATTGTAAAAAGTATCCCCTGAAAAACCGACTGGTTCAGACTCATAAATGCTGGAAACCTTCAGCTCACCAAAGCATTTTTGCAGCGCTATAAGGCTCGCCGGAATATATTTTTGTTTGTCGATATTGCTACCGACACTGATGTATCCATAAGGCATATTATTTTTGGCCTCTCTCTATAACAATACCAACATCGCTGGCGCCACGGATCGCACCTTTTTTGTTCAAGGCAATTTTTACCCAAGGAACGGCAAACTCATTACGCAGAATATTGGCGATTTCAACAACCAATTTTTCAACCAATAAGAATTCGCTATTCTCAACAAAGGAAATAATTCGCTTGGAAACTTTCTTATAATCCAATGTGTATTCAATATCATCGGTTTCCGCAGCTTTCTCAATATCGAAAGCCATTTCAATATCTAACACAACGGTTTGCTTGGTTGTTCTCTCCCAATCATAGATGCCGATGATGGTTTCAATTTCAAGTCCACCTAAAAATATGATGTCCACAGTAATTCCCGGTTATTATGCGCATTTTAAAAATGCTAAGTATCAGGGAAACACCCGGTGCTGGCAAGTCATCAATAAGAGAAGGTACACATGATTGAAGGGTTATTTATTCCGATTGCCTATGTAATAGGTTCTGTTTCCAGTGCAATTATTATTTGCCGGCTCATGGGCTTACCTGATCCGCGCGAACAAGGTTCGGGCAATCCCGGTGCTACCAATGTCATGCGTTTTGGCGGTAAAAAAGCCGCCGGGATTACTTTACTGGGCGATTTGCTAAAAGGGCTAATCCCCGTCTATGCCGCCAATATGCTTGGCGTATCGGCAGAATTACTTGCATTAACGGGTTTAGCTGCTTTTTTAGGCCATCTTTATCCCGTTTTTTTTAGCTTTAAAGGCGGCAAAGGTGTTGCCACATCCATCGGAGTATTATTGGGATTTTCTTGGCTGCTGGGCTTGGCTTTTATCGCCACTTGGCTATTGGTGTATAAAGTGAGCAAAATTTCATCGCTTTCGGCATTATACGCTTCGATTCTTTCCCCAGTTTATGCCTGGTTTATAACCGGCAATATTTACCTGGTTGGCGCATCAGTTATTATGATGTTATTTTTATTGTACCGACATAAAAGCAATATCCAGCGATTGCTCGCAGGACAAGAGCGCTAAGCAATCGCCATCTACTCTTAATTTGAAACCCATGGATGAACGCGACTAACCTCGCGTGTTTTTTGCAAGACACTGCTATTTATTTGGATCCGATCGTCCATTTTTTATGGTTTATTACTGCAGGGATGAATTTATCAAACGGTGCCTCATAACGAGGTGTTTTACGTCGATCAAAGGGTGCAAATTCGTGTAGATGCTTAGGGTAAAGTTGCCAATAATCATCACCTTCCATGTCGGGGTCTTCTGAATGCACAATAAGTGGTTTAATACCGAAATTGTTCACTATTTCTTGAAACGCGGGTAATACTTTCATTAAAGTAATATCCAGTTCACAATTGGACAACACAAATGTTTCGAAAAGAATAGCGTGCTGCAAAAAAAGTTCTAAACTGGCTCGATACAGATTATTACCTAGTTTCTGATGTTGCATTACCCATTTAGAGCAATCAATTATATTTTGGGGGTTTAATTGTGGAAATTCTTGAAGAAATAGGTTGTGATGAAAGTCCATAAAAGGTTTTCCTCTAAAGGTTTTGCATTCCCTTATTGGATAACCATTGTATTGGTTGAAGTTAATAATTGTACTGTAACGTATTTTTCTACCGCCGTTTCGACCTAAACCCTCAAAAAATCCCATACGTCCTGAAGCGTATTTGCAAGGGTTGTTTGGACAAAACTTGTCCTCTTCAATTGTCAGAATAAGTAAATTTAAATGATATTTTTCACATAACTGAACCACCCTGCGCATTTCATAATTTGGCGTTGCAATTTGACGAAGCATAATAGCAGTCCGGGGCGGTGAATTATTTCCCCCCTCTAAATGCGTCGTTAAAGCAGCAGGTGTATCAATGTTAAGTAATTGTAAGTGCTGTTTTTGTCGACTATCCATTATATTAACTGCTTCTTCGATAGGCGTGTACAAAAATTGACGTAAGGCCTTATGGGAAGATTGTTGGTTCAAATAGCCGGGTGATAACATAAAAGCCTATTTTACGGATTATGAATGAGTTGTGCTGTTAATAAGGGATGCAAATAAGCTGTCAGGGATGTGTGAATACACAACCATTGCCACACAGTAACAATACCGTTTCCCAGTAAGGCGGAAAAACAAATCCAATAGCCATTGCTGACCATCACGCTTTTTATAAATGTTTGCCAGTCCTGTGCGGTAAGTCCATCAAAACGGCCATTGCGGAAGTAAGCCGTAGTAATAAAGGGGTCTGAAACCACACATAAAAAAACAAACACCGCTTTTGGTTTTTTGCTGATGCGCCGAAACACACGGCTCACTAAACTGGATGGTTCTTGGTTATTCCAGTGCTGCAAAGCACCTGCACCCACCCAGTCGATCTGCATTTTTTCATAAAGATGCAAAGTAAGAGCGCATTGCAGCAAAGACAACAGTGTCATTAAGCCGCCACCCATCAACATACCCCAAGTGAAAACAACATAAACATAGATAACATGATCAAACACCCAGTTAAAAGCCGCGTAAAGTAGATGACCCAGTCCAATGATGGTGAAACGTTTATAGTTATGTCGTGTTTTCATCGGCAGCAATAATGATGTCTTTCATTTATGGTAGTGCTATATTCCAACATGCCATAAATGGCAATTCCATTATCATGCAAAGGTTGTAATGGGGTAATCCATACAAATACTAAGGTTAATATGGTGGAACTTACCAAGAGCAAGTCGTTATTACCCATGTTTTCTTTTACTAACAAAAGGATACGCAGAAAGATGGCGAGCTATTACTGCAAAAAAGACCCATAGCATGAAAACAAGGAACAAAAAACTATTGAGCCCAGAAGTTTCAAAATGCAGAAAAAGTAGACCCCGGATTGCTACCAAATGAAGAATATAAATCCAAAGTGAACGTTGTCCCATCCATTTTAATGGTGCCAAAATGAAGAGGGCGAGTTGCCAGCGGACAATTGATTGAAACAAAAATAAGGTTATGCAAAATGCGCTGATAGATGTAAAACAAAATCCAATATCGGGTGGATAAAACAACTCGGTGTAGCCCATGCGAGGCTCAGGAGCGACAAAATTTAGTGACCAATAGGCTGATGAAACAACAAGCGATAATATTGCAATACAGGGCATGAGAAAACTATTGCCGTGTGACAATTCTGTATTTTGAAGGCTACGCTGTAGGGCCGCGCCTAACCAAACAAAACCTAACCAGGGGAAAAGTGGAAACCATCCATCGATAAACAACTGGCGAAAGATACGAGACAGAATACTTGTAATTGGAGGAAGTGAGCTTTGTGGAGGTAAGGCAATTTCTAAAATTTCGGGATTGTAACCAAATATCCATTGCAACCACTGGCCAACCAAAATAAATAGTACCCCTAAAAGCCAAAGTACCCTTATAGGAAATAAACGGGCTGGATATGCCGTTATTAAGATAGCCGCACCAATCGTATAAAGCACGTCAAAAGTCACAAATGGTACAATCTGCCACACAAATATATCAATTAAGCAGCCAGTGGCTATAATGATAAATCCCTTGTTTAGCTTTGGTTTTTTAGCGAGGGCAAGCATTATGCCAGCAAGTATCATAAAACTGGGCGCAGCGAATGATCCCAATAACCTCATTGGTAGTGGAGGAGTGCCGATGTAAAGAGATGCGGCAGCATTTGCCATCAGCATAAAGCTTATTGCAATTCCGCGTAAAATATCATATTGCGCGATTCTGCCCTTTTCTTTCTTTAAAGAATCCATATGGCTATCTGTTCTAGTAACTTACAACAATATTTTTGTCTTTATCCACTGAAAATCCAGTCGTGGATTCAACTCCGAAGTGCAATGCTAATGTTCGTGCGCCCTTCTAAAAAAAACCGCGTGAGGTGTTTTAAAATTGAATAATTTCCAAGGGCGATAGTTGACTTCAACCAAGGCCGCTCGGTTAAATGTACTGCCTGATTGAAAAACCCACACTTGTGCTTCGGGGGGTTCATAGAGCACAACATTTGGAAAAAACATACCAGCCGGTGTATTGGGATGGGCTTTTGCCTCTTGGGGTCTTTGGCTAGTAAGTTTGGTTCTATATGACTTTAATCTTTCTCAGCACAGGTTCAAAAAATGTAGGAGCCTATAGTTTTTCAGATAAATAATTTCCATTTTCCATAAATAAAATTATTTTTAATCAATATCTTATCGAGAAATATACGGAAATTATTTATCTGAAAGTCTATATATGAAATTAAGCCGAATAACTTTAATGAGCCACTTGTCGTATTGTAGGGATAAGCATATGCCTACATAAATGTAGTATAGACTGAGTTTTTAAAACTTTTCACTTATCAGAAATTTTCTGCCTAATTTTTGTTGCTATTTAAAGTCATCGTCAAGATGTGATTTTTAATATCTACTATATTTAATGACATGAAATATAAAAATGTCATTAGGCTATGGGCACTAAAATTTTTAAAAGAAAAATATCAATCCGAGATGTTTGCAGGCAGATACTGTTTTTTGGCATTATTTTAAGCGGTGGCCAGACAGTTCTGGCACAGGAGTCAAGTGATCTTTTAGACTTACCTTTGGATCAGCTGGTTAACGTAGAAGTGACAACTGCCTCTCGGTTTACACAAAAATCCTCTGAAGCGCCATCGGCGGTTGATGTCGTGACGGCGCAAGACATCCGCAGTTACGGGTGGCGTACTTTGGCTGATGCACTCAGCGCCATGCGTGGATTGTATGTCCGCAACGATCGTAGTTATTCTTATCTGGGCACTCGAGGCTTCTCCCGCGCGGGCGACTTCAACTCGCGTATATTGATTATGATCGATGGACGCCGCATGAATGATGCTATTTTCGATGGGGTTGCCACTGCTGAAGAGTTCTTGCTCGACATGAACTTAATTGATCGCATCGAATATATTCCGGGTTCCGGCTCGTCGGTCTATGGTGCCAATGCCTTACTCGGTGTCATCAATGTCATCACTAAACAGGGCAAGGATTTCAATGGGGCACGTGTAAGTGGGGAAGCAGGCAGCCTAGATACTTATCGGGGACGGGCAACTTTCGGTAAACAGTGGAAAAATGGTGCTGACTTATTGATCAACGGTTCAAGATTCTTCAGCCACGGTGAGGAACAGCTATTTTTCCCTAAGTCTAGTAGCGCCACCGGCGGTATTGCTCAAGATATGGATATAGAGCGAAGCAGTAGGCTGTTTGGTAAGTTAAGTTATCAGGATTTTACGCTCAGGACGGGCTATGTCAACCGTTATAAGCGGATACCGACTGGTCCCATTACCAACGACAACAGACTTTACAATGTTGATCGGCAGTACTATGTTGACCTTGATTACAATACCCAAATAAATTCCAATTTAGGGATGGAAGCACGGGCATTTCATCATTGGTACGATTATCATTCTATTACGCCCTACGATGGCAATGGGGGCGGGGCACCACTAGACCCTATAGTCAATTTTGATGCTGTGGATAGTCGCTGGTGGGGTGGCGAACTCAAGCTGACCGGCACTCAATTCAAGAGCCATAAATGGGTCGCGGGTGTGGAAGCGCAGTATGACCAGCACCAGCACTTGATCAATTATGATATTAATCATAACAACTCCAGTAATAATCATGGTTGGCGGGTGGGTGTGTATGCACAAGACGAATGGCGTATCACCGATAGCTTGCTGATTAACGTCGGTTTGCGTCTGGATCATCATCACATGATCAAGAATTTACAATTACACCCCCGCATAGGTTTGATCTGGGATGTTACGCCTACATTGACTACCAAGCTGCTCTATGGTTCGGCATTTCGTGCGCCGAATATCTACGAGCGCGATATAAATATTCCCGCCTTTGGCTTCGTAAAAAACCCCAATAATACGGAAGAGCTCATTCATAGCTATGAAGCTATCGCGGAATGGTACGCTGGAAATGGCGCTAAATTGCTGGGGACGCTGTTCTATAACGATCTTAAGCAAGTATTGGTGCAAAATACCGATGGCCAGTTCGTCAACTCAGGTGCTTATCAAACTTACGGTTTTGAACTGGGGGGAGAAAAACGTTGGGATAATGGTCGCCATTTAAAGCTAACCTGGACGCATAACTATACGCGTGACGAAAGCTTGAATGGTGGTAGTTGGGCACCGGATTCACCCAAAAACCTGGTTAAGCTGCATTATGTCGAACCTTTGTTTGACGATACTCTGCGTCTGGGTTTCGAGGAGATTTTCGTAGATCGGCGCCGAACCTTAGGCAACAATATCGCCCCTAGCTACCATCTGTTCAATATCAATCTGGCGTTTACAAAGCCCATCTATGGCTTTCAGCCCACGCTAGGTATCTACAATGTACTGAACCAGAATTATAAGGTGCTTGGTGGCCCTATAAATAACCAAGACACCTTGGCAATGGATGGGCGCACTGTGCGTTTTCGCCTGGAATATGGATTTTAAGGGGGACTCTTGTACACAAAAAACCTACCCCAGCTCTTATTTTTATCAATTAACTACTATTAATTGATATGATTAAAATCACATCCCCTGCTATTGCATTATGTAAAGAAGTTACTTTAGGAAAAATAATTTCTCAATTTAAATGCATACCATTTTTTTTGTTAAGTTGTATTCTAAGTTATGGGCAAACGGTTTCGGCACAGGAAAACAACAACCTTTATGACCTGCCACTGGAACAGTTGGTTAACGTCGAAGTGACCTCGGCTTCCCGCTTTAAGCAAAAATCATCCGAGGCACCTTCAGCGGTCGAAGTGGTAACAGGGGATGACATCCGCAGCTTCGGCTGGCGCACTCTGGCCGATGCACTCAATGCCATGCGCGGCTTATACATCCGCAATGACCGAAATTATTCCTATCTTGGCACCCGTGGCTTTTCCCGCACGGGCGACTACAACTCGCGCGTACTGATCATGATCGATGGCCGCCGCATGAACGAAGCGATTTTCGATTCCGGCTTTATCGCTGAAGAATTCATGCTCGACATGAACCTGGTTGAGCGCATCGAATACATCCCCGGCTCCGGCTCATCGGTCTACGGCGGCAATGCTCTGCTCGGAGTCATCAATGTCATCACCAAGCAAGGCAAAGGTATCAACGGCGTACGGCTGAGCGGCGAAGTGGGCAGTCTCGACACCTACCGGGGCCGCGCAACCTACGGCAAACAATGGAGTAATGGTGCCGATTTGTTGATCACCGGCTCACAATACTTCAGCCATGGCCAGGATCGCCTGTTTTTCCCCGAATTCGCTGGCACCAATGGTGGGATCGCCCAGGACATGGATCTGGAACGGACCAGCCGCCTGTTCGGCCAATTGAGCTATCGTGATTTTACCTTCCGAAGTGGTTACGTGGATCGCTACAAACGTGTACCCACAGCCTCTTTCGGGGCGATCTTCAATGACAAAAGCTTTTTCGCTGTCGACCGGCAAGCCTATGTCGACCTGGATTACAACACCCAGATTAATTCTGATCTGGGCCTGGAGGTACGGGGTTTTCATCACCGGTACGATTACCATGCCAATACACCCTACGATGTCAACGGTGGTGTACCCCCGTTGATTCGCGTCAACAATTTCGATGCAGTGGATAGCCGTTGGTGGGGCGGTGAATTCAAGTTGACCGGCACCCAACTCGAACACCACAAGTGGATTACGGGCGTAGAGGCGCAATACGATCAAACCCAGCACCTGATTAATTATGACATCAATCCTTACCAGCTCTATAACAACAGCCATAACAACGGCTGGCGGGCGGGCGTTTATGCACAAGATGAATGGCGCATCACCGATAGTCTTCTGCTGAATGCCGGGCTGCGCCTGGATTACCATCACATGATCAAGACCCTCCAACTCCACCCCCGCATTGGCTTGATCTACGATATCACCCCCTCGTTCACGACGAAATTGCTCTACGGCTCGTCCTTTCGCGCCCCCAATGTCTATGAGCGTGACTATAATGTTCCCTCATTCGGCAACATACAAAATCCCAATAACAGGGAGGAACTCATCAAAAGCTATGAGGCGATAGCCGAGTGGTACCCTCGCAATGGGCTTAAATTGCTGGGTACGCTATTTTACAATGACCTGAAGAAAGTGCTGGTACAAGATACCAATGACAAATCTCCCACATTCGGCATGTTCATTAACTCTGGAGCCTACAAAACTTATGGTCTTGAGTTAGAGGGTGAAAAACGCTGGGATAATGGTCGTTTGCTCAAGCTGACTTGGACGCATACCTTCACACGCGACGAAAATCTCAATGGCGGGAGCTGGGCGCAAGACTCACCGAAAAACCTGGTTAAGCTGCATTACGCCGAACCATTCCTGAACAACACGCTAAACCTGGGCCTCGAAGAAATATTCGTGGATCAGCGCCGCACTCTCGCCGGTAACATAGCCCCTGCCTACCATCTGTTCAACATCAACCTGTCGACCAAACCGTTTTACGGATTTCAATCTTCGCTTGGTATCTACAACGTACTCGATCAACATTACAAGGTGCTGGGCGGCAATGAACATACGCAGGACACTTTGGCTATGGATGGGCGTACCGTGCGTTTCCGCCTGGAATATGGGTTTTAAGCATGCGGTTCTTGACAGTCATCACTAAAGCCATGCCACGTCTATTAGGGCTTATATTGGCAATAGGGATAGCTACTACGCCCTTTGTATCGTATGCCAATCCAGTGCCCAGCGAACAGGCGTTAACGGTGGCATTCCTCTATAACTTCTTAAAATTCGCAGAGTGGCCGGCGGCCACTGCAACACGCGAACTAACGCTCTGCGTCACTGACAGTGCAACATTCGGTGATGAGCTGGATGCCATTTCCGGCCGTCCAGCGCAGAATAAAAGCGTGCGCATCAAGCGTATCGAATTAGGGAAAAGCCCGCGCGAATGTCAACTCCTGTTTTTGCCGCGCGAAGAAAAACCGGTGCGTATACGCGAGTGGCTCAGGAACACGGCGGACACACCGACACTGACGGTAAGCAACATGGATGAATTTCTGGATATGGGCGGCATGATCGTCTTGATTAATGATGACGAACGCCTGCAGTTTGAGGTCAACCTGGAACCGGTCAAACGCGTTGGCCTTAAGTTAAGCGCACAATTACTGCAGATAGCCCACGAAGTAAGGGGAAAATGATGATAAGAAAGCTGCTCCAAAACCGGCCCATCGCCGAAAAGCTACGGCTGATCATACTCGCCAGCCTGGCTTGGTCGATGGTGGTTGTCTTCGCCCTGATGGCAACGAACGAAGCGAGGAACTCGCTGCAGACCACGCACGAGCAGCTCAGCGGCTTGGCCCGGGTGACAGCCAGCAACTCACAGGCGGCATTGGCGTTCCTGGATGACAAGGGCGCGCAGCAAACACTCGACTCGTTAAGGGAAATCCCCGCTATCATCGGGGCTTCACTCAGCACGACAAATGGCCGTGAAATGGCCAGTTTCAGCCGGAAGGAACGCGTGTGGCTCCCTACTTTCCTGCCCTGGCGGGAAATCAGCATCGTCCAGCCCGTGATGATCGAACATGAACACACCGGTAGCCTGACGCTGCGCTACGCACTGGGGCCGATGTGGGTAAATCTGTGCTTAAATCTTGCGTTATCCTTCTTGGCCTTGCTGATAGCCTTTCTGGTGGCTAACCTTATGGCGCGGAAGCTGGCACTGACCGTCACCCAGCCCATCAGCGAATTGTCCACTGCAGCGCGGCATGTCTCTGATTCCGGCCATTACACGCTGTGCGTACCCAAACTGGACAATGATGAAATAGGCACGCTGGTGGACGGTTTTAACGACATGCTGGAACAAATCCACCGTAGGGACCAGGAACTTGCCCAGCACCGCGCCAACCTCGAACACACGGTTGAAATGCGCACGGCTGAACTGCGCCAGGCAAAAGAAACGGCCGAAGCGGCCAATGCCGCCAAATCACAATTTCTCGCCAACATGAGCCATGAAATCCGCACACCGATGAATGGCGTGCTAGGCATGGCCGAGCTGCTGCTGAGCACGGCCTTGTCGCAAAAACAACGCCGTTTTGTGGAAATAGTCCATAAATCCGGCGAATCATTGCTGTTCATCATCAACGACATCCTTGATTTTTCTAAAATCGAAGCCGGACGCTTCGAACTGGAAAGCCTGGATTTCAACCTGCATAAAACAGTCGAGGAAGTTATCGATTTATTTGCCGAACGGGCCCATAGCAAAGAACTGGAGCTGAGCTACCGGATCGCGCCCGAAGTGCCCGAAGGCGTCAAAGGCGATCCTACCCGAATACGGCAGATCCTTGGCAATCTGGTAGGCAATGCCATCAAATTCACAGGTCAAGGTGAAATCGTGATTGATGTCAGCCTGGACGGCAGTCCGGGTGGGACCATGCCAGCGACCGAAGCCGCCCCGTTTAGGGTTCGTATTGCCGTGCGCGATACCGGCATTGGCATCAAAGAAAAAGTGCTGCCCCGTCTATTCCAGGCATTTTCCCAAGCCGACGGATCAACCACTCGCAAATACGGGGGAACCGGGCTGGGGCTGACGATTTCCAAGCAACTGGTCGAATTGATGGGGGGTCAGATCGGCGTGGACACCCGCGCCGGACAAGGGACGACTTTCTGGTTTACATTGCCACTTTTGCCGGCTACCCGTTTAAAACTACCAAGCCCGCCAGAGTCTTCTGGCCTCTCAGGCCTGAACCTGCTGATTGTCGAGGACAACGATACCAACCGTGACATCCTGCAAAACCATGCGCTGTCCTGGGGCATGTCGGTGGATGCTGTGGCGAGTGCCTTGGCGGCCCTGGATCTGCTCAGAAACCCTGATGCCGCCCAGCCTACTTACGACCTGATGATTATTGACATGAAGATGGCCGGGATGAACGGGCTCGAACTGGGCCAACGCATCAAAGCCGATCCGGCACTGCGGCAAATACCTTTGGTCATGGTGACCTCCACACTGTTTAAGGACGAGGCGGTCGAAGCAAAAAAGGCCGGATTCGCAGCTTACCTTATCAAACCAATACGCAAAACCGATCTGTATCAATGCCTGCTGAACGCCTTCATGTCCGATTCAAGCTTGCCCAGCACCGAAAAGGCGGACGCTCCTGGCGCTGCATCGACCGTGGTCAGCGCCCGCATCCTACTGGCAGAAGACAATCCCGTTAACCAGGAGGTTGCCCAATACATGTTGCAGGGCTTCGGCTGCTCGGTAGACATCGCCCATAATGGCCATGCAGCACTCCAGGCTGTCCAGCAAAATACCTATGACCTGGTGCTGATGGATTGCATGATGCCCGAAATGGATGGCTATACGGCCACTGCAGAAATCAGGCGGCGGCAAAGCTCAGGCCAGCTGCCGCACTTTCCTATCGTTGCGTTGACCGCCAATGCGATTGAAGGCGACCGCGAGAAATGCCTGATTGCCGGCATGGACGACTACCTGTCCAAGCCATTTAAGGCTGAATCTTTGTTACGCGTGATTAAATTGTGGTTGAAATCACCCGGCTTGATAGCGAGTGCTGCCACAACAGCGCCAACTGTAACAACAGAATCTGTCATTGATGTCACAGCGCTGGAAACAATCAGCGCCATAGATCCCAGTAGCGGCAATGAATTTCTGCAACGTATCGTCAAGCTTTACCTCAGTAATACCGACACCCTGTTGCAGTCACTGGAAAAGGCGTGGGGAACCGGCGAACTTGATGCCATCCGCTCAGCTGCCCACACGCTAAAATCCAGTAGCCATCAGGTAGGGGCTCATGGATTAGCCGACCTGTGCCGTGAAGTGGAAAATGAGGCCAGAAACCAGCGCCATGATGTTGCGGGTAACGCGATTTCACACATCAAGCAGGAATTCATCAACACCCGTGCGGCATTGGAAGCTTACATAAGCTAACGCTGGAGATACACAAACAAGATTTTTCCTGCAGCCATTGGCAATTGTATCTCATTAAATCTCAACTATACTCGAATCAGACAATGGCAGTTTTTGAGCTTGACTCTACAAGATCAGTGATGCCCGCTCAAAATAACACGATTTAGCCAAATCCCAGAGGTTCCTAGGTAAGATTACATGATTAATATCAACAAAATAACTATCAGTAGTTGCCTATTGGTTAATATTTTATGTTTCTGTCATTTGGTTATCGCCGAAGAGCGAAATGAAGCATTGGACTTAAGTGTAGAAGATTTGCTCAAGGTTCAGGTCACTTCCGTTGCCAAAAAAGCGCAATCTTTGAATGATGCGCCAGCAGCAGTGTTTGTCATTACTAATGAAGACATAAAACGCTCCGGTGCTACCAGTATTCCTGATGCGTTACGTCTGGCACCTGGCCTGGATGTGGCCAGAATCGACTCCAATAAATGGGCGGTCAGCTCGCGTGGCTTTAATGGCCGTCTGGCGAATAAATTACTGGTCCTGATTGATGGCCGTAGCGCCTATACCCGTTCTTTTGCCGGCGTGTACTGGGAAAATCAGGATGTCATGATGGAAGATGTCGACCGCATTGAGGTTATCCGTGGACCAGGAGCCACAATGTGGGGTGCTAATGCAGTGAACGGGGTCATCAACATCATCACCAAAAATTCATCAAAAACCCAGGGCGCTTTATTGAATGTTGGGGGCGGCACCCAGGAGCAAGGGTTTGGTTCGTTTCGCTATGGTGCAAAACTGTCTAAGGACACCACCGCAAGAGTTTATGTCAAAGGATTTAATCGCGGTGAAAACACGCTTCTGTCAGGCGGTGGCGCCGGTGATGACTGGAATAAGGTGCAAGGCGGTTTTCGCCTGGATTCACAATTGACCCCAAAAGATACCTTGACGTTTCAGGGCGATATTTATAAATCAAACATCAATCAGCTTTCTTATTATCCACAGGTTACATCCCCATTTCAGGTCACGGAAAATGATTACACCAGCACCTATGGCGGCAATCTGCTCAGCCGGCTGCAGCATACTTTTTCACCGACATCGGATTATTACCTGCAATTATTTTATGACACTTATACGCGTAATGAAATTCCTATTTATGACAGCCGCAGCACTTTGGATGTGGACTTTCAGCATCGTTTTGCCTTGCTGGACTGGCAGGAAATTATCTGGGGGGTAAATTACCGTTTTGGCCATGACCGTATTAAAGCCAATAATATCCTCAAGGGAGCACCTGTCTTTTTTATTGACCCGACCAGTGTTAATGACCAATTGGTCACGGCTTTTATTCAGGATGAATTGACACTGATAGATAACAGCCTCTGGTTGACGATTGGCTCCAAATTTGAACACAACGACTACAGTGGTTTTGAGGGCCAACCTTCAGCCAGAATCATGTGGGCACCCCATAATCAACACCGGCTGTGGGCTGGCGTTTCAAGGGCGGTGCGCACGCCATCCCGTGCTGATCAGGATCTTAAATTTCTGTTTGGCACCATTGGCACCCTGCCAATTGCGTTATGGGCGCAGGGCAGTCCTACTTTTAAGGCTGAAGAGGTCATTACTTATGAGGTCGGCTATAGGACGACTTTTCTCAAGTCGATATCTGTGGATGTGACCGGGTTTTACAATGATTACCGTGATCTGCGCTATGCAATCCAGGGTGACCCGATTTTTGATGGCGCTTCTGTCAAAGTACCCTTTAACATTACCAACAACCAACAGGGTAAAACTTACGGCGCTGAAATTGCAGCTATCTGGCAAATGCTGGACTGGTGGCGTTGGGACGTCAATTACAGTTGGTTGCAAACACAATTGGATGCCAATCCATTCGCACAGATCTCTATAAGCCCAAGTCAGCGAGTTTCGTTGCGCGGAGCCCTCTCGCCGTGGCCGGATGTTGATCTGGATTTCTGGTTTCGCTATGTAAGTACTAATTTTGCCATCAGTGAATTGGGCAATCAATATATCAAAGACTACATCACCCTCGATCTGCGTTTGGGCTGGCGACCGCATAAAGATATTGAGTTGTCGTTGGTTGGCCAAAACCTGCTGGCCTCAAAACATCTGGAATATGTGCATGAAAACCAGACTTTCCCGACCGCAATCGACCGGGGCATGTACGGCAAGATAAGCTGGAGTTTTTGAGCCTTGAACAAGTCGGCCAAAAAACTTTTGCCATTGCTCCTGGGGGTGGGCTTATTGCTTCCCCAACCGTCAGTAACGTTGGCCCAGTCACTGGAAGAACAAACGGTATTGGCGGCGTTAGCTCTAAATATTGTACGTTTCACCACCTGGCCGACCGAGGCACAGGCAAACATAAAAAAAACAATCGATTTCTGTGTCGTCGGTGACAACGTGGTGCAACAATCTTTTGCCAGCATAGACCATAAAGCCGTAGGCGATAAAGCGCTGCAAGTTATCAATCTATCGCGCCTGCGTAATTTTGAACAATGCCATGTCCTCTATGTCAGCGAATTAAAACAAAACGTCCTGTTGCAAGTGTTTGTCGAAATTGCAAAACAGCCGCTGCTGACAATTGGTGAAAACGCAGATTTTGCCGTGCAAGGCGGCATGGTCGGTTTGGTAAATCAGGATGGCAAACTTACCATGCAGGTAAATCTGCCTGTGGTACGCGCATCAAATTTGAATATCAGTGCAAGATTATTAAAGCTTGCCCAAATTATCGGCAACTGAAAAATGAATGTGAAATGGTTCAGGAACGCACCGATACGCGTCAAATTAATTTCCATCATGACATTGACAGCCATGCTGGCCCTGATTTTGGCAACAACGACCGTCGTGATAAACGAATATTTCACCAAAAAACATGACACCGAACAACAACTGGCGTTGATCGCTGACATTATTGCCTGGAACGCTTCCGCCTCATTAACGTTTAAGGATGTCCAAACGGCCAAGGAAATGCTGAATAGCTTGCAGACCCAACCCAGCTTGCTCTCCGCTCATTTATATGACAATGCAGGTAATGTTTTTGCAGGTTACCAGTCGCCCAAAAGTCCGGTGATGATCTGGACAGACAAGGCCATCAAATCCCTTATCATTACCCCTAAAAACAGGCTACAGCCGCAAAATACAATTCAATCCCTTTGCGCCCGATTAGCCATCTGGTATGGACACTTATTCAAACCGGCTGTTCAAAATGCGCCGTCACAGCCTTATATACAGGCCGTCGTTTATGATGAAAACAATGTGCTGCATTTATTCAGGCCTATTCTGCTTGATGGCGAACTACAGGGTATTTTGCACTTGGCAGACGATCAAAGCGGCCTGCACATTTTACTGAACAGGTTTTATTTAATCATTGGTTTGATTTTTGTCTTTACAGGCCTAGCCATCTTGTTTGTTTCCACGAAATTACAGCAGGTTTTTTTGGCACCCTTGTTAGAGTTAATGGCGGCCATGCGGATGGTAACCCATGAGAAAAACTTTACACGGCCAATCACCAAAATCGGTGCCGATGAATTTGGCGAGATGGCTTCTGTTTACAACACCATGCTCACCGAAATCCAGCAGCGCGATGAGCAATTGGAGGAACACCGGACGCACCTGGAACAACAGGTCATCGCCCGTACCCTTGCCACCCAGGAGGCAATTGCAGCGAAGGAACAGGCCGATGCCGCCAACAGGGCTAAATCACAGTTCCTCGCGCACATGAGCCATGAAATCCGCACCCCTATGAACGGGGTACTGGGGATGTCCGAGTTGCTGCTCGGCACCACTTTGACCGAAACGCAACGCCGATTCGCAGCTACGGTACATCAATCCGGTGAAGCGCTATTATCAATAATCAATGACATCCTCGACTTTTCCAAAATTGAAGCGGGCCGTTTTGAACTGGAGAGCATGGATTTCAACTTGCTTAAAACCATAGAGGATGTTGTCGAATTGTTTGCCGAACGGGCTCATGGCAAGGGTTTGGAACTTAACTGCCGTATTGCTTCCGAGGTTCCCGAAAGCGCTAAAGGTGATCCTACCCGAATACGGCAAGTCCTCGTTAACCTGATAAGTAACGCCATTAAATTTACAGGTTGTGGTGAAATCGTAGTCGACGTCAGTCTGGATGAATATCCTCGACCTTCTTCACCGTCATTCGATGCGGCTCCTTTAGGGGTTCACTTTGCCGTACGCGACACCGGCATTGGCATTAAAGAAGAGTTTCTGCCACGTTTATTCCAGCCCTTTTCGCAAGCCGATGGATCAACCACCCGAAAATATGGCGGCACGGGTTTAGGTCTGGCCATTTCCAAACAATTGGTTGAATTAATGGGTGGAAACATTGTGGTGGACACCCATGTTGGCCAGGGAACCTGTTTCTCATTTACCTTGCCACTTTTAGCGGCAGCGCATTTGGAAGCCAACAGTACAGTGGCATTTTCAGGACTGAAAAATCTGAAGCTGCTGATCGTGGAGGATAACGACACTAACCGTGATGTTTTGCAAAACCACGCACAATCCTGGGGCATGTCGGCGGATGCTGTTGCCAGTGCCTTAGCGGCCCTGGACTTACTTAGAAAGCCGTCCAACACTAATACCCCGTACGACCTGATCGTTATCGATATGAAAATGGCCGGCATGAATGGGCTTGAATTGGGTCAGCGCATCAAAGCCGACCCGAAACTGACACAAATACCCTTGGTAATGTTAACGTCTACCCTGTTTAAGGGCGAGGCCGACGAAGCCAAAAAAACCGGATTCGCAGCTTACCTTATCAAGCCCATACGCAAGGCCGACTTGTATCGATGCCTGCTAAATGCAATGGCAGCAGATTCAAGCTTGCCTATAAGCCCTCATCAAGCCGGCGTAGCTGCTCTCAATGCTCACATCCTGTTGGCCGAAGACAATCCCGTCAATCAGGAAGTCGCCCAATATATGCTGCAAGGCTTCGGTTGCTTGGTAGATATCGCGAATAATGGCTGTGAAGCCATCCGGGCTATCGAGCGGAACACGTACGATCTGGTGCTGATGGACTGCATGATGCCCGAAATGGATGGCTACGTGGCCACCGCAGAAATCAGGCGGCGGCAAAGCGCAGGCAATGTACCGCATTTCCCCATTATTGCTTTGACCGCCAATGCGATTGAAGGCGACCGCGAGAAATGCCTGATCGCCGGTATGGACGACTATTTGGCCAAACCATTCAAGGCAGAATCCTTGCAGCGCGTGATCAAATCATGGTTGAAAACTTCTTCAGCCATTATTGACGTAGCAGCGCCAAGCATGGATGAAGAAACGTCTGTAACAGCGAAATCGGCCATTGATTTCAAAGCCCTGGAAACAATCAGCGCTCTGGACGCCAATGGTGGTAATGAATTTTTACAACGCATCATCAATCTCTACCTCAGTAATGCCGACATCCTGTTGCAATCGCTGGAAAATGCCTGGAGCACAGGCGAACTTGACGTCATCCGCTCAGCCGCCCACACGCTAAAGTCCAGTAGCAATCAGGTAGGGGCTTATGGATTAACCGACCTGTGCCGTGAAGTGGAAAATGATGCAAGAAATCAGCACTATGATGTTGTAGGTAACACACTCTCACGCATCAAGCAGGAATTCATCAATACCCGTGCGACATTGGAAGCTTATATAAGCTAATTAGATAATAATTTTTTAAATTCAGGAACATACATGCTCGACCAAGCGCATATACTCATCATCGATGATGACCCCATGATTCGATTCCTGGTTGCCAAAGCGCTCCAGGCAATTGGGCTGCGGACAACGGAGGCTGCTAGCGGCGAACAAGGCCTGACGCTATTCGAACAGTACGGTGCACAAGCCGTGTTGCTGGATGTCATGATGCCCGGCGGTATGGATGGTTTTAACACCTGTGCCAAACTTAGGCAATTGCCCGATAACCAGCATATTCCCATTTTGATGATGACCGGCCTGGAAGACCTGGATTCGATCAACCGGGCTTTTGAGGCCGGGGCCACTGACTTCATCACCAAGCCTATCAATATCGCACTGCTGGGGCATCGGGTTCGCTATATGCTCAAGGCCAGTCACACCACCAATAGGCTGTTGGAGAGCGAGCGGCGCCTTCATCGTATGGCCTACTTCGACAACCTGACCGAGCTCCCCAATCGACAGTTTTTTCGGGAATATCTACAGCACATGATCGCCTTGGCACAACGGCAAAAATGCAAAATGGCCGTGCTGTTCCTGGATCTGGATGGCTTTAAGCGCATCAACGATACCCTGGGGCATCATGCGGGCGACCAGATCCTTCAAGAAGCCAGCGAACGGTTGCGCAAAAGCCTGCGTGCCAGCGATTTGTTTGCCAGGACGGGTAGAACCGAAGAGGGTAACTCGCTGGCGCGGCTAGGAGGTGATGAATTCACTGTACTCTTATCAACAATCAGTCGTAATGAAGATGCCGCTGCTGTTGCCGAACGCATTCGTATCAACCTGTCTCAACCCCTCATCCTTGGCAGTCACGAGCTCTATATAACTTCCAGTATTGGTATCGCCATTTATCCTGACGATGGAGATTCTGGGGAAGATTTGCTGAAAAATGCTGATTTAGCGATGTATCACGCCAAGCGGGACGGCGCAAACATATACCGGTATTTCTCAAACAGGATGACCGAAGCAGCAGTACACCGTTTTAACCTGGAAAATCATCTGCGCAAAGCGCTTGAACACAGTGAGCTGGAACTGCATTACCAACCGCTATTTGATCTCGCGATAAAAAGGTTTAGTGGTGTGGAGGCCTTGTTACGCTGGAAAAACCCCGAACTGGGACAAATTTCTCCCGCTGAGTTTATTCCTTTGGCAGAAGAAACGGGATTGATCATCAATATTGGCAGCTGGGTGTTAAATCAAGCCTGTCGCCAAGCTGTAGCCTGGATAAAACAGGGTCTTTCGCTTAAGCGCATGGCTGTCAATATCTCGACGATGCAATTATTACACAAAAGCTTTCCAGCCTTGGTAGAAAAAATATTGACCGAAACCGGATTGGAACCTTCGATTCTGGAATTGGAGTTAACCGAGAGCGCGTTGATTTTTGATGAAGATACTGTGTTGGATGTATTGCTTTCCCTCAAGAAAATCGGTGTGCAACTGGCGATAGACGATTTTGGCACAGGCTATTCCAGCTTGAGCCGACTGAAAAACTTCCCCATTGATCGTTTAAAAATAGACCAAAGCTTTATTAGAGACATAGGACAAACTTCAGACAATGGCGCAATTGCTGTCGCAGTCATCGCTATGGCTGAAAGCATGAATATGCAAGTGACCTGTGAGGGAGTGGAAACCGAAGATCAATTGACCTTTTTGAAGAAAAAGCACTGTAATGAAGTGCAAGGTTATCTCTTGAGCAGACCACTGCCCTCAGTGCAAGCGCAAGCGTTTCTGCTGGGTGCTGTACATAGGGATTAAGATTGGTTCACGATCAAGATACCACTTCCACCAGAGGCCACTGCGGACGCGCCACGATTTCAAGCCCTTCAGATTGGCCGGCCATCAGTCGCTGACACCCCGCATAGGCAATCATTGCGCCATTATCCGTACAAAACTTAGGCCTTGGGAAATAAATCTGCGTATTTTCCCCTTGTGCCATTTTTGTTAATGCACTGCGAATATACGTGTTGGCGCTAACGCCGCCGGCAACAACTAATCTATTAAGCCCCGTTTGGCGTAATGCACGTCGGCATTTAATGCTGAGCGTATCCGCAATCGCCGATTGAAAGCTCGTCGCAATATCAGCTTTGTCCTGGTCAGTTTTTGGCGAAGCGTTGATGGTATTCAAAGCAAATGTTTTCAAACCGCTAAAACTGAAATCAAGGCCTGGGCGATCAGTCATGGGACGTGGAAATTTAACAATTTCCCTACCCTGTTCTGCAAGCGCCGCAAGCCTGGGGCCACCGGGATAACCTAGCCCTAACAGCTTAGCGGTCTTGTCAAACGCTTCACCTACCGCATCATCCAGTGATTCGCCCAATAATTGGTACTGCCCGATACCGCTAACATGCACCAGTAAGGTATGGCCGCCTGAAATCAATAATGCCAAAAAAGGAAATTTCGGCGGATTTTCTTCCAGCATCGGTGCCAGCAAATGTCCTTCCATATGATGTACCGCAATGGCGGGAATCTGCAATGCCCAAGCCATGCTTCGGGCCGTTGCTGCGCCGACCAACAGCGCCCCCATAAGACCTGGCCCTGCTGTATAGGCAATGCCGCCCAGATCCGCATTAACCAGATCGCTTTCCTGCAATACCTGCCTAACCAACGGTATCAATTTACGGATATGGTCGCGCGATGCCAACTCCGGCACCACCCCCCCGTACTCGCTGTGCATGTCAATTTGACTGTACAACAAGTGGTGCACAAGTCCTTTGGAACTATGGTAAATGGCAACGGCGGTTTCGTCACAGGAGGTTTCTATGCCTAAAACGTGCATGAATTTTTGAAAATTATAAAAGTGAAGGTATAATTAAGGGTTCAGTTTATTTAGAGAGCTTAATCGCCCTTATTATTAAATGTTATCACACTTGGATCAATAAATGCCTTCAGTCAAACTTAAAGAAAATGAGCCTTTCGACATCGCGATTCGTCGCTTTAAACGCGCCTGCGAAAAAGCCGGTGTCCTAGCCGAAGTACGTCGCCGTGAATTTTACGAAAAACCCACCGCAGAACGTAAACGCAAGGGCGCTGCCGCTGTCAAACGCCATTTGAAAAAATTGGCTCGCGAACGTTACGCATTGAAAAACCTGCGTCGCGGCCGTCCAACCCTATAAGACAAGGCACTACGATGGATTTGTTAACAGATCGTATCAAGGATGATATGAAAACAGCCATGAAAAGCGGCGACAAGGCAAGATTAGGCGTAATTCGCCTGATTTTGGCCGCTATCAAGCAGGTTGAGGTCGACGAGCGGATTAGCCTTGATGACGCGCGTGTCCTGCAAGTGCTGGATAAAATGGTCAAGCAGCGCCGCGAGTCCATCAGGCAATTCAATGATGCTGGGCGACACGATCTGTCCGCTATTGAGGAAGCCGAACTTGTCGTCATTCAGGATTTTTTGCCGCAAGCCCTGAGCGATGCTGAAATCGATACCATGATCCAAGCTGCCATTACCGAATCGGGCGCAACGTCTGTCAAGGACATGGGCAAAGTCATGAACCTGTTAAAAGCACAAATGCAAGGACGCGCTGACATGGCTGTTGTCGGGAAT
>SBAV01000412.1 GCA_005239965.1 Methylobacter tundripaludum | reverse complement strand
TTGTATTTCGACAGCTGGCAAAGCTTAATGGAATTTATGCTTCGTGGGTTAAAAATACCTATTCCAGAATCGTAGCACCCTAAATTGAGAATTGCTGATATAAATGCTCAATTATTGATTTTTTGTTAAAATCTCTTAATCTTAAAGGACATATTGAAATCTGGAGTTTAAATGAGTAATTTCCCCCTTATAAACACAGAAAATCATTCAATGATGAATGAAATCGTACTGGAACAGTTTCTAAAACTTTGTCATAAAAAAAACTACCCGGCAAAAGCCGTCATTATCCAACCTGGCGATGCCGGCGATAATTTGCACTTTATCATCGATGGATCAGTCAGTATTTGCGCGGAAGATAATGACAGTGGCCAAGAATTGATTTTGGCTTATCTCAACAAAAATGATTTCATTGGTGAGATTGGCGTCTTTAAAAATACAACTACCCGTAAAGTGACGGTAAGAACCCGTAGCGATTGCCAGTTGGCAGAAATCAGTTATGAGCGCTTTCATCAGGCGCTCAAAAATGAACTACAGGAGTATGCAATTGATTTGCTGTACATCCTGGGGGCGCAGCTGTCTAAACGGCTTTTGGTCACCCGGCGCAACCTGTGCGATTTGGCGTTTATGGATGTCGAAGGCAGAATTGCCAGGGCATTGCTAGATTTGTGCAAAGAACCCGATGCCATCACCCATCCCGATGGTATGCAGTTGCACATCACCCGCCAGGAAATTGCCCGCATCGTCGGCTGCTCAAGAGAGATGGCAGGCCGCGTACTTAAGGAACTAGAAGATAAAAAACTAATTACTGCCCACGGCAAAACCATAGTGGTTTTTGGTACACGTTGAAATGTAGGGGCGCAAGATTTTGCGCCCCTACTGGGTCATTAACCGCCAACCTGGGCAATCCAATCCTGCAAGTTGTAGTAATTGGTGATGCGCGCCACTTTGTTGTCACGAATTTCAAAAAAAGCACCGGCAGGCAGGCGGTATTTTTGGCCTTGCGCTTCCGGTAAACCGGTATCGGTTTTGAGATACTCACCCAAGACCACAAATTCAGCGGCAGCACGCTTACCATCGGCGGTTGCCATAATCACCATGTCGACCAGCTGTTCTTTGTAGTTATAATTCATGCAAGCCATGAATTGGGTGAACGCTTCCTTGCCCACTTCCCGCCGGCCTTGATTGATATCGTGTATCACATCGTCAGTCAGCAAGTTTAAAAAAGTGTCCATATCGCCACTGTTAAATGCGGCATAGTATTGTTCTACAAGGTTAATGCTGGTGGTTTGGTTCATAATGATCCCATTGGTAATCTGAAAAAGGTGGCTATTATCCTGTAAATTGACAGTTAGGCCAAACAAATTCAGTGTCTTGTAATAAAACGCTGGGGTCTTGATGATGCGTAATTTAAAAACAGGTACAGTGAAAATTGCGCCCCAAAAATAAGATTAGCCATCAGCAAATGCAGAGGCTGGGCAACTGCGGGCATACCCAATCTATCCAGGCTCACGCCTGCCAGAATAGCTATAACAACGCAGCCCATTAACGCCAGGCTGGTACGGTGCAAAAACACCACATTGCCATTAAAGGCACGGTACAGTTTCCAAACCAGCCAACAGTTAATGAATAAAATAAGGGATGAAAACGATCTGTGGATATAGAAAATAACAGGAAAACTCTCACGCCAGTACGTCCTCTCTACAGCGCTTTGTGTATTGGCCAAAAAATCGACGGTTTCACGCACTTGCGTACCCATCGCCATTTGCAACAAGGTCATTGCTATCGCAATCGTTAATACGGTTTTAAATTTGGCCGGCAACAACTCGATGTCAACAGGCGGGATAACCTCACGTTGGGAGCGAAGAATGGTGTATATGAGCAGGACTACCAGGCATAATGCCAACAACATATGCAAGGTGATGATGAACGGCCTTAAGTTGCTGGCGACAACTGTAGAACCTAGCCAGCCTTGGAAACCCACCAAAAAAAAAGCCGCCAATGACAAATAAAACACTGTCTTATCAGTTTTACGATACGCACGGGACGCATAAGCCGTCATAAAAATCAGTAGGCCAATTGAAACGCCGCACAAACGATTGACGTATTCCGTCCACGTTTTGAAAGCATTGAACTGGGTATCTTTGTAACCACGCTCGGCATATATTTGGTGATAATTGGCCGGCAACTGCGATTCGTCCGTAGGCGGAATCCATTGGCCAAAACAGGTCGGCCAATCAGGGCAGCCCATTCCGGCACCGGAGGCACGCACGATGCCGCCAACGAGAATCAAGAAGTAAATCGCAAAAATGGTAATCGTTCCCAAACGCCGAAAACGGGACGCAGTTTGAATGCTAATCATGTCGTCAATCTATATAATCAAGGTTAATTGAGTTTGATCTGCTAGCTTGAGATTATATGCCTCTTTATCGGAAACATATAAAACAACAAGCATTTTGCAGCTGTTTTGGTGACATTGTGCCATCAAAACATGCCCAACACCTTGCGAATTATCAAGATTGTCGTCAAAAATTGTTGCATTTGCGGCAGGCTCCGTCGCCAAATCACCTTCAGCAAGAAACAATGCCCGTTTGGCCTTGCCCAGATAATGGGTACGTGCAACCACTTCCTGGCCGGTATAACAGCCTTTGTTAAAACTGATGCCACCCAATTTATCCAGATTAAGCATTTGCGGAATAAATTCCTCGGAAGTTTCAGCGCTTAGCCAAGGAATACCGGATAGGATGTCAAAGTAGCGCCAGGCATTGGAGCTGTCGGGCTGAAAACCTTGCTTCGAAACATAGTCCGACCATAAGGCAATCGCGCTGTCGGTGTCTGCAACAATGAGTTGGCGATTTTGCAGCGATGACAACGACACGAAAATAGTGCCATTTTGCAGGTAGCTGTCAAACTGCTTTAATGGCGATGCATCTGGCGCGGATAATCCAATCAGGCACAAGGTATCGGAACTGTCCGTCAAGGTGACGACCGCACGCAAGACGTACATCTGCAACCTCTTTTTGATCAGCTCCAATAACACTTTGGGCAAAATCAGCAAAAAGCCGTCTTCTTTTTTGAGCAACAAAAACGTGGTGATGACGCGCCCTTTGGGATTGCACAGTGCACCCAAGGTACTTTTATAGGCAGTGACTTCGTTTACATTGCAAGTCACTTGGCCTTGCAACAAACTTGCCGCATCTTTACCGGTAACCGACAAAACGGCCAGATGGGAAAGCGGATAGATACGTTTCTCATTTTCAGGCTGACAAACCGGAAAGGCTATAGACTCGTCATTTTCGAATGAGGCTTCCGAAGAGAGCAAAAAGTTTTTCCAAAGCGGGTTCATAGCGAGAACCGCTGTCCTCCATGCGCAATCATGCCTTACCTTTTTTTAATATCGTTTGCAATTCTTCTTGGCTGGCATGGCGGACATTCTGTCCTTTCATCATGTAAATTAAATGCTCACAAATATAACAGGCGTGATCGCCTATCCTTTCCAAAGCCCGAACTGTCCACAACACGGTTAAAGTACGGGTAATATTCCTCGGATCTTCCATCATGTGGGTAATTAATTGTCTCAGGATACTGATATATTCGCGGTCAACATTTTCATCTCGGCCAGTAATGGACGCCACGTCATCGACATTCATCCGGGCAAAAGCATCCAGTACATCATGCAGCATCCCTCTAACCAAGTCAGCTATATGCTGCAATTCATAATAATTGTCTTTTTTAGTCACTTCAATATCCGACAAGGAAATGGCCATTTTGGCGATACTTTCGGATAAATCACCAATAATCTCCAGCTCATTAATGACTTTAATTACCGCAATCATTAACCTTAAATCGAAAGCCGCCGGCTGTCTTAGCGCGAGAATCTGGTTACATTCACGGTCTATCGCCACTTCTAAAGCATCCACCTGGTTGTCTTGTTTGATAACCAGATCTGCCAGTTCCGTATCACCTGTAGTAAATGCCTGAACAGCCCATTCTATTTGCTGCTCAACCAATCCACCCATGGTTAAAACTTTATTGCGTATATCTTCCAGCTCTTTATTGAATTGGCCTGATATATGTTGACTTATTTTTCCACTGTCCACTCTTTACTCCTAATTATCCGTACCTTCCGGTAATGTAATCTTCAGTCTGTTTTTTTCTGGGGTTGGTAAACAACTCGCTGGTTGTGTCCATTTCAATCAATTCACCCATGTACATGAATGCCGTATAATCCGAAACACGCGCAGCCTGCTGCATATTATGTGTCACGATAACTATAGTATATTTTTCTTTTAACTCATTGATGAGTTCTTCAATTTTCAGCGTTGAAATTGGGTCAAGCGCCGATGCGGGCTCATCCAGTAACAGCACCTCAGGTTCGATGGCGATAGCCCTGGCAATCACCAAACGCTGCTGCTGCCCGCCTGACATGCCTAATGCGTTGTCATTCAGGCGATCTTTCATTTCATCCCAAAGTGCCGCGCCACGCAAGGCGTTTTCCACGGCTTCGTCCAGAACCCGCTTGTCATTAACACCCTGAATACGCAGGCCATAAGCTACGTTTTCAAAAATGGATTTGGGAAACGGATTGGGTTTTTGGAAAACCATACCCACACGCCTACGCAAAGCGGCAACGTTAACACTCTTGTCGTAAATGTTTTCATTATCCAGCAATATTTTCCCATCAATCCTGGCACTATCAACCAAATCATTCATACGATTAATGCAGCGCAGCAAAGTGGATTTTCCGCAACCACTGGGGCCAATATAGGCCGTCACCCGTTTTTTTGGCATCTCCATGGTTACATTATGCAGAGCCTGCTTTTGACCATAAAACAGATTCAGGTTTTCAACTTTCACACACACTTCGGTTTCTGTTTCTGCTTTTTTTTGCCCGCGCAAGACAGAATTGATGTCTATTGCGTGCGTACGTGTTTTTTCTGCTGCCATTCTGGTTAACCTTGTTTAAGTCGGTATTTGGTGTTTTTACCCGGTAAGAAAATAATCTTTCTTAAAAGCTAGTGTTTCTAGTCCTCCAAAGCGCGGTATTTTTCACGTAGGTTATTTCTAATGAGAATTGCCGTTAAATTTAACCCCACTATCACCAACACTAACAATAAAGCGGTTGCATAAACTAAAGGACGCGCCGCCTCAACATTCGGGCTTTGAAAACCGACATCGTAAATATGAAATCCCAGATGCATAAATTTTCGATCCAGATGCAAAAACGGAAAGTTACCATCCAAGGGCAATGTCGGAGCCAGCTTAACCACACCCACCAGCATCAGAGGCGCAACTTCACCGGCTGCCCTTGCCACCGCCAAAATCATGCCGGTCATAATCGCAGGGCTTGCCATTGGCAATATTGTCAGCCACAACGTTTCCAATTTGGTAGCCCCCAATGCCAAACTGCCTTCTCGTATCGATTTAGGGATACGCGCCAAACCCTCTTCGGTGGAAATAATCACCACCGGCAACGTTAATAAAGCCAGTGTAACAGAGGCCCATAATAAACCTGGCGTCCCGAATACTGGCGCTGGCGCAGCCTCGGGGAAAAACAAATCATCAATGTGCCTACCAAGTATAT
>SBAV01000353.1 GCA_005239965.1 Methylobacter tundripaludum | reverse complement strand
GTTCCATCTATGCAATAAAAACGAATGGGGACATGCTTTTCTACAAGCATACGGGCACTTATAACGGTGCAGCTACTTGGCCTGTTGTAGGCACAAAAATAGGTACCGGCTGGAATTTTAAACAGGTATTTGCCGGTAATAACGGTTCCATCTATGCAATAAAGGCGAATGGGGATATGTTTTTCTACAAGCATACGGGAACTTATAACGGCGCGGCTACTTGGCCTGTTGTAGGCACAAAAATAGGTACCGGCTGGAATTTTAAACAGGTGTTTGCTAGTCAATGATTGTGGGAAGGTGGGATCGTTATCGGTAAATGTTTCCCGTCGCATCACCGCATACGGAGGGTTTGTCGCGCAACACACTGTTTTTAAAATATTATTTATTGCAACATAGCCCTCCGTTGATATTCTGATGGTTAACTTATGGGGTGTTCGACTTTTTTCTGTAACATACTGATTTATCAAATTACCGATTATTGGAAATTTGGAATTAAGTCAGTTGCCGTGCCTAAATTCAGGGCAATCGCGCGTTGGTTCAACTCCTTGATTAAATTGAATATGATTTTTTAAAGCCCCCATTGTTCATGCATTTTAACTATTTGATTAACAAAATAAAAAACATATAGCGCGATTGCCCTGGCCTAAATTCAATAAGTTAGAAAAGTTGAACATTGCGTATTATCATAGTCATTTTTTCTGCTTTCTTTAATGCCTCAATCTGGTATCTTTGCATTTTGGTTAACTGTTTATAGTCTTTGGCTAGATTAAAAAAAGCCTTAAACTATATCAATTTGCTTCTTCAATTTAGTTGAAAAAATTAATTTCACTGATTGACTTGAGCCTGCGATCTGTTATCTCCGTTTGTTATAAAAAATGAATCAATTTTTGAATAAAAGTTTTGTTACCAATCTTCTTTCGGTTGTCATTATTGTTATCGGCTATGCGAGCTCGGCCCACCTGATCAAGTCCATAGGCTTTTTCGCCTTGTCGGGAGCCATTACCAACTGGCTGGCCATCTACATGCTGTTTGAAAAAGTGCCGTATTTGTACGGTTCCGGCGTTATCCCTGACCGTTTTGAAGAATTCAAAAGCTCGATCAAGCGCTTGATGATGGAGCAATTTTTTACTGTCCACAACATCGAGCAGTTTATTGAAGCCGAAGAAGAGCAGGGCAGTAAGCTATTAAATTTGGAACCGTTTTTGAAAGCGGTCGATTACGATCGGATTTATGACAGTCTAGTTTCTTCGATTATGGGTTCGTCTTTTGGCGCCATGCTGATGATGATGGGCGGTGAAGAAGCCTTAACGCCGTTAAAAGAACCGTTTATTGAGAAAATGCGTGTTACTCTGACCGAAATGACCGAATCCGAATATTTCACTACCGCGCTAAAACAAGGCTTGAACGCACACAAAATTGGCGTAGATATTATCGATAAGATCGAAGCTGTCATTGATAAGCGCCTTAATGAATTAACCCCGCAGCTGGTCAAGGAAATGGTGCAGGCGATTATCCGCGAGCATCTGGGCTGGCTGGTGGTATGGGGCGGTATTTTTGGTGGCTTGATGGGCGCACTGTTTGCGTTTGCATGATGACAGCAGTGGATTTAGCCTTTGAGGAATTTGGCGTAGCGGATGCGCCACCGTTATTAGTCTTGCACGGTTTTTTTGCCTCTGCACGTAATTGGCGTAATGTTGCACAAGCGTTGGCGGATGTTGCCCATGTTTATGTGTTGGATATGCGTAATCATGGCGCATCAGCGCATGTACCGGTGATGGATTATGAAACGATGGTTGAGGATGTGTTGCAATTTATGGACGCACATCAAATAGCCACCGCAACGTTGTTGGGGCACAGCATGGGCGGTAAGATTGCCATGTGGTTTGCACTGAATCATCCTGAGCGGGTTGCTAAACTGATTGTTGTCGATATTGCTCCTGTGAGCTACCAGCACAGTTTTAACAAGATCCTTGGCGCATTAAGATCGCTGCCGCTAGCAGAAATAAGCAATCGCAAGCAAGCGGAGTTGCTGCTTACAGACAGCATTCCTGAACTGAGTTATCGCCAATTTTTGTTGCAAAATCTGGTGTTGCAAGACAGCCAGTATTGCTGGCGTATCGATCTGGATATATTTGCGCAGACAGCGCCCAACATCGCCGCATTTCCTGATGCAACGCAATCTTTGCCGTTTATTGGCCAAACTTTGTTTATTGCCGGCGCAGATAGCGAGTATGTCGATGAAAAAAACATTAAGTTATTATTTCAAAAAGCGATTTTGACAGTGATTGCAAGATCGGGTCATTGGGTGCATGTACAGCAGGCAGCTGTTTTTATCGCTACTGTTAGAGATTTTTTACAACAAAGATAAAATAATAACGCTCGATTGTGGATTGTAGGTCTGGGTACAGGTAAGATTGAACTTTAGGCTCGCAAAATTATCCGATCGATTACCTGCAACATGTTGTTTTCTGGCTTGGCGCTGTGATGGTTCTTTCATGGCTAAAGCTATCTTTGAGAGAACAGATCGTTTTATTGATTTTTTTATAATATTTTACCCGAATAACAATAAGGAGAAACCGGATGTCAAAAGGCCAAAATCTACAGGACAATTTTCTAAATGCACTAAGAAAAGATCATACGCCTGTGTCAATTTTTCTTGTCAATGGTATCAAGTTGCAAGGAAAGGTCGATTCATTTGACCAGTATGTCATCATGTTGAAAAACACAGTCAGCCAGATGGTTTACAAACATGCCATATCCACCATAGTGCCCGGCAAGGCTGTCAAGTTAAGCCGCGATGACGAGCCGAGCGAAGAATAATTTTGTTGTCCAATATTTCTCTGCCGCAAAAAATATGTAGGCTTGCTGGTTGGTTGCTTAATCGAGTGCTGTATGTTTGAGCGTTACGATTCAGGGCAACGGGCTGTTTTGGTGCATATCAGCTTTCGTTCCGATCAGGAAGAGCTTTCAGAATTGAAAGAATTGGCCAAGTCAGCGGGTACGGAACCTGTGTATGTTGTCACCGGTACGCGCCAGCGGCCCGACCCGAAATATTTTATTGGCACCGGCAAGCTTGAAGAGCTTAAAACCATAGTCGAGAGCTATGAAGCCAACGTGGTGTTGTTTAATCATCCCTTAACGCCCAGCCAGGAAAGAAACCTGGAGACTTTTTTAAAGGTGCGCGTGGTTGACCGAAACGGCCTGATTCTGGATATTTTTGCCCAGCGTGCGCAATCTTTCGAAGGTAAGCTGCAAGTTGAATTGGCGCAGCTCAAACACTTATCGACGCGCCTGGTGCGCGGGTGGACGCATTTGGAACGCCAAAAAGGCGGTATTGGTTTGCGCGGTCCGGGCGAAACCCAGTTGGAGACCGACAGGCGGCTATTAGGGGCGCGCATCAAGCAAATTCAGCAGCGTCTGGGTAAGGTTGATAAGCAACGGTCTCAGGGACGCAGTAAGCGAAAAAAGGCCGAAATACCGACCGTGTCTTTGGTAGGCTATACCAATGCCGGAAAATCAACGCTGTTCAATCGTCTAACCGGTGCGGATATTTATGTTGCCGACCAGTTATTTGCTACGCTTGACCCGACCTTGCGCAGTTGTCATTTGTCCAGTGGCAATGAGATCGTCTTGGCGGATACGGTGGGTTTTATTCGCCATTTGCCCCATGAATTGGTTGCTGCCTTTAAATCAACCTTGCAAGAGGCCAGTGGCGCAGACTTGTTGCTGCATGTAATTGATGCCCATGCAGAAGATCGTGATGAAATCATGCTGCAAGTGAATAATGTTCTGGAAGAGATAGGCGCGCATGGCATCAGGCAAATTGAAGTTTTTAATAAAATTGATTTGATGACTGACATTGCTCCGCATATCGACCGTGATGAAGACGGTAATCCACTGCGTGTCTGGTTATCGGCTGAAACTGGTGCGGGCATTGATTTATTGTACCAGGCATTAACAGAGGTATTTTCGTCGACTAAAATCAAAAGACGTTGTTATTTGCAAGCGCATCAGGGCGATATCAGAGCCAAACTATTTACTTGCGCAAAAATAATTGCCGAGCATATTAACGATTCTGGCGTGAATGAGCTTGTTATTGAAATGGATGCCAAATATTTGGGGTTATTAAAAGCGGTGGAAACTGAAGAAGTACACTAGCTGTAATTTTCAGCTCCTTCTCTTAAAATCCCTTCTCCCGAAAGGGGAAGGTTAGGATGAGGGGTATAAAATAGACGAGGATCTGTATAACTGCCACAAGCTTTGCAGGGTAATTTCTTGGTCAAATGCTGGGAATGCGCTTAATTTACGATAGAATGTTAAAAGATGTGGGTGTGGAAAGGAGTCCAAATTCATGCGGAATGATAAAACGATCCTTTGGGATGACAAAAAATAATAAATGTGAGTAATCCAATATGGAGCATAAATATGTCCTGGAATGAGCCTGGCGGTGATAAGAAAGATCCTTGGAGCGGTCGAGGTGACCAGAAAGGTCCTCCTGATCTTGATGAAGCAATACGTACTTTGCAGGAAAAATTGGGCAAAATTTTTGGTGGCGGCAGTGGTGGCGGTGACGGCGGCGGGTCACCAAGTTATTTTTCTTCCGGTCATTTAACCCGGAATCTTGGCGTAATTGCCGCTGCCGCTGTTGGTCTTTGGGCATTAACGGGCTTTTATATTGTCGATGAGGGTAATCACGGTGTTGAAACGCGTTTTGGCCGGTATTTAGGGACAACCCAGTCCGGTTTAAACTGGCATATTCCTGCGCCGTTTGAGCGGGTTGATATTGTTAACGTTAAAAAGAACCGCGTTATAGAAGTCGGTTTTAGCAGTCGTGGTGTTGAGCAAAGTGTGGCTAACGATGCCTTGATGTTGACCAAAGATGAAAACATTGTCGATGTGCGTTTGGGTGTGCAGTACCAGATCAAGGATGCCAAGGATTTCCTGTTTAATGTTGCCAACCCTGAAGCGACGCTGATACAGGTGACCAAAAGTGCCGAGCGCAGCGTCATCGGCAGCAGTACGATGGACTTTGTACTGACAGAAGGCCGTAGCGAAATTGTTACCCGCATTAAAAAAGAAATTCAAAATGTTATGGACAGCTACAAGTCCGGTATCCAGGTGACCAGTGTCAACTTGCAGGATGCGCAGCCGCCTGAACAAGTGCAAAATTCCTTTGCAGATGCTATTAAAGCCCGTGAAGATCAACAACGTTTAATCAACGAAGCAGAAGCATATTCCAATGCGGTTGTTCCCGAAGCACGCGGTGCCGCAGCCAGAAAAGAACAGGAAGCTGAAGGTTATAAACAACAGGTGATTGCCCAGGCAGAAGGTGAAACCAGTCGCTTTTCACAATTGCTGGGAGAATATACCAAAGCGCCCGAAGTTACTAAAAAGCGTTTGTATCTGGAGTCTATGGAAACGGTATTGTCCGGCACCAGTAACGTGATGATTGATGTGAAATCCGGCAACAATGTAATGTATTTGCCACTGGATAAAATCATGCAACAACAGCAGCAACAACAGGCGGTTTCGCCTAGCCCATCAGCAAGTGCTGACTCAAACAGTAGCTTGCGTACGTCACATTCACAGGCAGCCGTGGAAGAGGCAGCTGCTGTTGAACGGGCAGCTTCAGTACGCGGTAGAGAAAATGATGCAAGGGGACGTTAATGATTCAGAATAAAATATTGGCCGGTTTGGGAGTGCTGTCAGTTGTTGGCATGATGGCCTGTGTATTTACGGTTTCTGAAACCGAAAAAGCCATCAAATTTCGGCTGGGTGAAATTGTAAAAAGTGATTACGACCGTGGGCTGCATTTTAAATGGCCGGTGATTAACCAAGTCAAAACTTTCGATTCGCGCATACAGACGATGGTGTCAAGACCGGAGCGATTTCTAACTGCGGAAAAGAAAAACGTCATCGTGGATTCCTTTGTCAAATGGCGTATCGGCGATGTTAAGACTTTTTATACGGTTGTGGCCGGTGATGTCGATCAGGCTAATTTGCGGTTGGATCAAATCATCAAGGATGCGTTTCGTGGTGAATTCAGCAAGCGTAGCATTAAACAGCTGGTGTCAACGGATCGACAAATTATCCGTGAGCTTTTGATTAAAAATTCCAAAACGGTGGCGGCCGATTTGGGTGTGGATATTGTCGATGTACAGGTGATGCGTATCGACTTGCCCGATGAAGTCAGCACTTCGGTATATCGCCGTATGGAAGCCGAACGTGAGCGTGTCGCCCGTGAATTTCGTTCTCAAGGCGCGGAAGCTGCCGAAAGAATACGCGCGAATGCTGATAGGCAACGTGTTGTTACCTTGGCGAATGCTTTCAAAAGTGCGGAAAAATTGCGCGGGGAAGGCGATGCCAAATCTGCAGAAATTTATGCGCAAGCTTATGGGGCAAATCCTGAGTTCTTTAGTTTCTACCGCAGTTTAAACGCCTATAAGAGAACCTTTGCTAATTCTGGGGTGATGGTGTTGGATTCAAACTCTGATTTCTTCAAGTATTTTAAAAATCAGCAAAATTAAAGTAAACTGTTCCATTCTTTTATTGAAACATGAAAACGCTCCGCTTGCGGGGCGTTTTGTTTGAGTGGACACACAAAAATATGCAACAAAAAGATTCTTGGCTTTTGCCAGAAGGCATCGAAGAAATTTTGCCGGATGAGGCCAGACATCTGGAAAGTCTAAGGGGTAAATTACTGGCGTTATTTGCATGCTGGGGTTACGATTTGGTTGATCCTCCGCTCATAGATTTTTTGGATTCCCTGCTGACAGGTTCCGGGCACGATCTGGCGCTGCAAACCTTCAAACTGACGGATCAATTAAGCGGAGAAATGCTTGGAGTGAGGGCAGATATGACCCCACAGGTTGCCAAGATTGATGTGCATAATCTCAAGCATGAATGGCCAACGCGATTGTGTTACGTCGGTACCATATTGCATACGCGCGGCGACCCGCTGGAAAAAACCCGAAGCCCCATGCAGATAGGCGCTGAGCTTTACGGCCATGCCGGTAAGGAAAGCGATGAAGAAGTTATCTGCCTGATGTTGGAAATGCTGGCGATGACGGGTTTGCAAAATATACATCTTGATCTGGGCCATGTCGGCATCTACCGTGAACTGTCCAAACAGGCCGGTTTAAGCGATGTGCAAGAAAGTGAGCTGTTTGATGTTTTACAGCGCAAGGCCAAGCCAGAATTACGCGAGCTGATGGCGAATTACGCTATTGATGGCGATACCAAACTGATGCTAATGAAATTGCTGGATTTGAATGGCGGCAAAGATACGATCAGCAAGGCACGGGTGATATTGGCCAAAGCAAATGATGCTGTAAAACAAGCGTTGACCGATTTGGAAAGTATTGCGGAACAGTTGGCACAGCGCCTACCGCAGTTACCCATCAGTTTCGATTTATCTGAACTGCGCGGTTATCATTACCATACCGGTGTGGTATTTTCTGCGTTTGTGCCGTCGGTGGGCAGGGAGATTGCGCGGGGCGGCCGCTATGACAATATCGGCGCAATTTTTGGGCGGTCTCGCCCTGCAACAGGTTTCAGTGCAGATTTGAAACTATTGTCCGCACTCAGCAAGCAATCGTATCCAATACAGCGACGTGAACTGATTTTTGCCCCCTATTTGCGTGATGTAGCCTTAAATGAAAAAATCAGGGATTTGCGAGCGCAACAACGTGCTGTCATTCAGCAATTGCCTGGCCAGGTTGGTGGCCCTGAAGAACTGGGGTGTACCGCGATTTTAGAACAAGATAATCAAAACTGGGTCGTAAGGCCTTTAGCTTCTGCAACAACGCCGGGCGTTGTGCTATCTCCTGCATCCATGCAGTCAAATTTGGAATAATTATGGGAAAAAACGTTGTAGTTATCGGCACTCAATGGGGTGACGAGGGCAAAGGTAAATTGGTTGATTTGCTAACCGAACAAGCGGCTGCGGTCGTGCGTTTCCAAGGCGGCCATAATGCCGGGCATACTCTGGTGATACAGGGTAAAAAAACTGTGTTACATCTCATTCCGTCCGGCATACTGCGTGAAAATGTCAAATGTTTGATCGGCAATGGCGTGGTTTTATCGCCTACTGCCTTAATGGAAGAAATCGGCATTCTGGAACAAGCCGGTATTTCAGTTAAAGATCGGCTGTTAATCAGCGAGGCTTGTACTTTGATATTGCCGGTACATGTGGCTATCGATCAAGCGCGGGAAAAAGCCCGTGGCAGTAAAGCCATCGGTACTACAGGTCGGGGCATTGGCCCCGCTTATGAAGACAAGGCTGGGCGCCGGGGCTTACGTGCTGGCGATCTGCTGAATACGGAAAGTTTTGCCGAAAAACTGAAGGAATTGCTCGACTACCATAATTTCATGTTGGTAAATTATTACCACACCGATCCAGTCGATTATGACAAAACTTTGCACGAAGCCCTACATTTGGGCGAGCAAATCAAGCCAATGCTCACCGATGTCAGTGAAGTGCTGTACCACCATCAAAGCCATGGCGACAACCTGCTGTTTGAAGGTGCCCAAGGCGCATTGCTGGATATTGATCACGGCACTTTCCCTTATGTTACCTCCTCCAGTACCACAGCGGGTGGTGCGGCCACTGGCAGCGGCATAGGGCCTTTGGATTTGGACTATGTCTTGGGCATTACCAAAGCCTATTCTACACGAGTGGGTAATGGTCCGTTCCCTTCGGAATTGCATGATGCCAATGGTGAGCATCTAGGCACCAAAGGTCATGAATTTGGTGCAACTACCGGGCGCAAACGTCGTACCGGCTGGTTTGACGCGGTAGCGATGCGAAAATCGGCAAAATTGAACAGCTTAAGCGGGCTATGCCTCACCAAGCTGGATGTGCTGGATGGGCTTGAAAAAATTGGTATCTGTACCGCTTATAACATAAACGGTGTGCTGACTGAAACCGCCCCATTAGGCGCTGATCACTATGCCCAATGCCAGGCCGTTATTGAAGAAATGCCAGGATGGGCGGAAACAACGGCGGGTGTAACCTGCTTTGATGACTTACCTGGAAACGCCAAGGCTTATATTAAACGTATTGAAGAATTAGTTGGTGTCAAGGTCGCAATACTGTCAACCGGCCCAGACAGGGATGAAACCATTATTTTGGATAATCCGTTCGCTTAAGCCTGGAAGACGCAAGAAATGCAAAAACCAGTCAGAATTTACTTTAACTTGTCAGCGTTAGTTTGGGTGCTGCGCTACGGTTGAAACACACTTAATAAGGAGTTGGAAATGTTGTTTATAGCGCCACGAAGACCTTTTTATTGTGGCACGGTTTTACTGTTATGCGTACTGGGCGGC
>SBAV01000107.1 GCA_005239965.1 Methylobacter tundripaludum | reverse complement strand
GAAATGCACTATTGAGATATACTAGATTAAAAAAATATTTATAGTATGAATTAAATCAACTACTTATGCGATACTTGGATTTAACAAAGTAGAACTAAGTTTTGCCGGTAATGCCAGTGATCCCGACCACACGACTCTGCACTATGAATGGGATTTTGGCGGTGGTGCAGCGGTTCGTCCTGAAAGCGCCAATGCTGGCAATGTAAAATTCGACTTGGGTGACAACACTACCTACAACGTGCATTTCATAGCCACCGACCTGAAAGGTCGCCGTTGTGCCGACCACATCCAGGTAACGGTTGGTAATCCACCCAGCACACCTGCCAAAGTTAAAGAAGCCAAGATAGCCAATGACGGCAAACACGTTGTGCTGCCATTTACACCGTTGGGCATGGAGTTTCACGACCAAACTTACGACACGGTCTCTCAGCAATATCCCATCAACTGGATGAACGCCTTGGTCATCAAAAAAGGCGGTGTCGGTCTTAACAGGCCACAAGTATTGACCAATAAAAATAAAATCCAGTTGCAATATTCAGCGGCATCCAACCCTTTTGATCCAGTAGGGGCGGGTTCAATCAACTCAACCAGCCAAAACTACCCCAAAGGCGCGCCCTTTAAGTCAGCGCTGGTTAAAAAGACCGATTACTTCGATCCTTGTGTGTACACCGGAAAAAATGACCATGAAGGCAAGCCCACAAAAAAAGGCCAGGTTGTCAAAATTGCCGGTGCCAAACATGTCCCCAGCAAGGCCTCCTGTATTTTTGGTGCCTATTGGGAATACAGCGCGAAAAAACCTAATTCATGGGGTACTGTAGACATTCTGCCCGATGAAGGCCAAAAGGCTTACAACGCCAAAATTTGGTCAGAAGATCCGAAAAATCCAGGCAAGAAAGGTTATATCCCTAGCACGGGTGCCGATATGCCCGGTATTAATAACCCTTACAAGGCCAATGATCCACAGGCGTTCAATGGTTTTGATGCCGCGAAAAAACTGTTCAAGGCTGATGGGCTTCCTCTGTTTCCAACCGATGACAAGGGACGGCACAACGCCTATCCTTTGATGCGGGTACAGGCAAAGGCTGGCGGCAAGGTGCTGGCAACCAGCGACGCGGTAATGGCGGTCAGTACGGAATTCCACTGCGCCGAATGCCATACCTACGGCAAAATTGGTGCTGACCAGTCCGTTTATGATGCACTTAAAAAAGAAATACAAAACAGCCCTGCAGGCAGTGCCTGGGACAATTATAGAAAACACCTCTATCAGATCCCGCAATTTGTTAAGCCAAAGTCCACTAGCCGCGCCGATATTGAACAGGCTGCGCTGGTCAATATCCTGGAAATGCACGATTTTACCTACGGCTTTGCACAAATTAACAGGGCACCCAACAAACCCTGGCCGGGCGATAATTTCAAGCTGCTGGATGCCCCCAAAGGTATGGCGCAATCTTGCGGTGCCTGGTGCCATCGTTCGCAACATAAAGTGGATGAAAGCTGGGGGCCCATGTTACCGAAAGGTGTGTCGGCAGGCGGGTCTTGTCCAGAATTCCCCAATGCCTTGCACAATACCCACGGCCGTATGTTGGGCACAATGCGGCCTGACTATACCGGTCAAGTCGAGCGCGATCCGGTTACCCGTGGCTTTAAACTGGCTGATTTGAGCAAGCCGCTCGATCCATTGCATCCGTTGCTGTTAAAAACAGTTGATGGCGGCAAACCAGATGGTAGCTGTTTATTCTGTCATCAAGGCAAGCAGGATAAATACCAACGTGACGTTATGACTACAGCCGGTGTTAACTGTATCGATTGCCACGGCGACATGCCGGTGTTGGCAGGTGCTTCAGCAATGACTTCGCGTGCCAATGGCCCTAATAAGAATCCGCCAGACAACAATATAGGCAAAGAATTTAAATCGTTGCCAAGACACCCTTATTTGGACGGTTTGCCCAGCTGCGGTTCTTGCCATACCGGTCACGGTGACGAACCTGTCATCCGCCGTGCTTATGACATGACGACGGATGGTTTTAGGAAGTTAGCTGCCAAACGTGAACGCTTCGCTGAAAACTTTGCACCACGGGTGGAAGCGGTTGAAGATAAAACAAACTATTCTGTCTACAAACCTATCGTAGCCGCTAAAGGCAAAGGTAAATCTTGCCCTCCTGGTACGTTTAAGGAGGATTTGAAAGCCGGCGCACATGTCTGCGAACGTGGTATTTTCAAGGAAAGCTTGGATAAGCACGCCAATATACCGTGTGCTAGCTGTCATGGCCCAGCACATTCTATTTGGCCTAACCCCAACCCTTACGCCAACGACAACGTGACCGCCACGCAGATACAAGGCCATCCCGGCACTATTGTTGAATGTACGTCATGCCACACTAAAGATGCGTTCAAAGGTGGCAAGGTGAACAGTGTCAGCGGCTTGAGCTTCCCCAAAAACATGTTGGCAGGCCCACACAATATGCACCCTGTTGATGACCCTTACTGGTGGAAATCTTCCGATGGTAAGAAAGTTGACTATGGCGCACATGCGGCGTGGGCTAAAAAACCAGGCACAGGTGGCGATGCGGATCAATGTGCGGCGTGTCACGGCAAAGACCATAAAGGTACGCGGCTTTCCAAGACCCCGGTTGACCGTAGCTTTACTTTCACTTCCAGCCTTGGCATAGCCGTCACGGCGAAAATTAAGGCGGGCACACCAGTAAGTTGCGCAACTTGTCATAGTTTGGAGACAAGCTTCAAGAAAACACCCCTGGGTAAACCTTAAAGGTAAGTCGCCCGGTAAATCTGAAGCCTTCGGGAAGAGTGGGAACAGGATATGTCCCACTCTCTTTTTCTGAAGACAAAACTGCAATTTTTATGTGTTTAATCAACAGTTTTAGGTGTAACTATGAAAAAAACAGAAACCCTATTGGCGATAACAGCCGTGTGTGTTGTTCAGTCGCTGTTTTCTTTGGCGTGGGCGGCAACAACGGGTCGGGTGCTGGTGGCCAATCGCACCTCTGGCACAATTTCCATTATTGATGAAAAAACCGATACCCTGCTTAAAAGCGTGTCGGTGGCGGGTAAATTTGCCCGTCCGCCAGAACCGATGTATGTCAACTATTCAGCCAAGCAAAACCGCATCCTGGTAAATGACCGCGCCAACAACCAGATCATTGCCATGAATGCTGATACTTATGAAATACAAAATACTGTGCCTATTGGAAAAGGTGCATTCCACATGTGGACAGATGGCATTGGCAAGCAGACCTGGAGTGTCAATGATGTCGATAAAACCTTTACCGTAATTAATCCCGGAACGTTGAAAGTATTGAAGACCGTAAAAATTCCTGCTGACTTATTGGCCAAGGGCGGCAAACCGCACGATATCCTGCTGGATAAGGCGGGTAAATGGGCGATTGCTACCATCGTTGGCGTGGGTGATGCGACAGAAAATGATTTTGTGGTGCAGTACAGTACTAAAACATTCAAGGAAATAGCCCGCATGGGTGTGGGTAAAGACCCGCATGTGGGTATTTTGAATAACGGCGGCAAGTTGTTTGTGCCTACCCAAAATGCCAGCAAAGTTTATGTGCTTGACCCTAACAAAAAACTGAAGAAGCTTAAGGAATTGAATGTGCCAGGAGCGCATGGTGCAGCCTGGACACCTAACAACGCATTTTTCTATACCAGCAATCTGCCCGGTGTGACCTTAAGTGGTGGAAAGAATAAAAATATGTTGTGGGCAATTAATGCCAAGACCATGAAGATAGTCGGATCAACGCCTTTCCCTAAGGTAAAAGGTTTGGAAGTGGCCCATAACCTGACGGTTAATGCAGCGGGCACCAAATTGTACCTCACCCATTCGGGGCATGAATCGGGATCAACCATAGGCGATGTGACGGTTTACAGTATTTCCAGTAAGAAACCTATACCCAAGTACACCAACAAGCGTATTGCGGTGGGCTTGAATCCGTTTGGTATTTCTTATATTCCCCCCCAATAGGATAGGCTAAAGTAAATTTTAGTATTTTTAGCAATAGTTGATTGATGATGAAAAGGGTTGCAACGGTTTTTTTATTGGCATTCGCGTTAGCGGTGGATCTTACAAACGCCTGCGCTGAAACAGTGTCAAGTAAAGGAATACACGTTGAGTTCTCGCAAAGCCATCCCCGTTTTGATGCCAAAACGGGGCGCTTTGTGATGGACGGCGTACTGCATAATACCGCTGTAACCGCAGTTGATGCCCCTATTGCCTTGGTAATCGGGGGCTTTATCCCCAAGCAGTCCTCTATTGCCTTGCTCAAGCCGGACGGTTTTGTGCCGGATGGTAGTGCCTATCAGTTAATCCTGAAACAAGGCAAGCTTGGTGTGGGGGCAAAAATACCTTTCACCCTGCGCTTTGGTTTCAGCAATCCTGTCGATAAGCTGTGCGTTTCAGTATTGGAGGCGCTGGCAAAAAAGGCCTTTCAGTTTAAATCGCCAGCCCTGGCAAATTTTCAATTCCAATACCGTGTGGTGCAAATGCCGGCAACCAATCGAACACCGGTTGCCAATGCTGGGACTGACAAGGTCGGCACACTGGGTGCTATGGCGCGTCTTGATGGCAGTGCGTCATCTGATAAGGATAGCGATCCCTTAAAGTATGTATGGACGTTAATGCCTGCACCGGGCAGTAAGGCTAAATTGTCGAGATTAACGACGGCCACCACTGATTTTAAGCCGGATATTGCCGGTGGCTATATTGCCCGATTGACTGTCAGCGACGGTTATGTGCAAAGCCTTGCAGATACGGTAAAGATTACCGCCAAAGCCAATAGCGGAATTAATCATAGCCCGGTGATCAGCTCGTATGCCCCCGACTCTGGTACGGCGACACGCGGGTTTACTTATGCAGTCATTGCAACCGATGCGGACAAAGATAAGCTAACGTACTCCCTGGACGTATCACCTTCCGGCATGTCGATCAGTACCGGGGGCATTATCAATTGGACAGTAGCGAATAAACCCCATGCGCGTATTCCAGTTACTGTTAAGGTGACAGATGGCAGGGGTGGCAAGGTATTGCAGAGTTTTTCCATACATATCCAACCTTGCACCTGTAAATAATATGAAAGCCATCCGTTTTTTCAGAAGTCTATTGTGGGTGCTGGGTGTTGGTGTACATGCACCAGCATTTGCTGTGGACATTACGGGAACCTGGGATTTACGCGGAACATTGCAGATTGACGCGAACGTGAAAAACGAAAAGGTCAGCACAAAGGCTGCTTTTAATAACAGTACTTTGGTTTTTGGCGCAAAAAATAATTTTCTTATAGACGGAAACTACCAGCTATCTGGCACTTGGTCGCGCAAAAAATTGGCATTTCAGGGGGTGTTAAACAGCGTCTCGGTAAAAACTTTTCTGGCCAATATGGCAACGGATTTAAGTGCCAAATCCGGTCTAATCGTAAAACCTGTTGTCAGCGCTTTCAGCTTGACTGGAACCGAACTGACTAATGGTACCCTTAATGGTGAATGGCTGATTATCAGCAAAATCACTTTTCCTGCATATCCGAAAGACGTTGGGGTATTGCGTATCAATTACCGGTTTAGTGGTCAACGGGCAAAATAAACGAATTGTCAATAAAATAAATGCCGGCCTTAACTCAGATAGGGTTATGTTGGGATAGCAGCCAGTTGGTTTTCGGTAAATTACAAACGGCTGGCCACTGGTCCTATCAACGGGTTCAAGAAAATATGCCTCTGTAAACTCTGGATAGGGCTTCTCTTTGCTGCGTATGGCGCTGCTTATGTTCCTCTGTATCCTCAAGTCATTTTTCGTCGCTCGAAAGCTCGTCGTTCTTCCGACTCTTCAGTTACTTTATCAAATACTGTTTCTTTACGGCGTTTGATAATTACCCCAGCAGTCGTTATTGCAGCGGAAATCAAGATTAGGAAAAAAGTTAATGATGACATTGGTTTTTGTTATTGCTGGGGGTTGGGGTTGTTTCGGCTACCGTTAGCTTAAGTCATCCAGAAATTTTTCAGCATCCAATGCCGCCATACAGCCCGCGCCTGCGGAAGTGATGGCTTGTTTGTACACGGAATCCATGACATCACCGGCAGCAAATACG
>SBAV01000018.1 GCA_005239965.1 Methylobacter tundripaludum | reverse complement strand
TTATTCACCTCCCCCCTTGAAAAGGGGGGATTTGAGGGGGATTTTGTCATAAAACCTCCCCTAACCCCTCCTTTTCAAAGAGGGGGACTGAATAATTACACTGTACTTATGTCGGCTGTTCAGCTTAAATACCTGTAGACGCACGAATAATGACCACCATCACACCCGATCAGAGTGGATTGATTTGGATTCAAAGCGACAACCGGGCTTGCCAATCGGCAACCCTGGCTTTTAAATCCAGGGTATCCATTGTAGTTAGCTGACGTTTTTTCAACAGGCGTTTGCCGCTTACCCAGACGTCCGTAACCTGCTGGCGATTGGCCGCATAAACAATTTGCGAGACAGGATCGTACACCGGCTGTGTGGACAAGCAATCTAAATCAAGGGCAATAACATCGGCTGCTTTGCCGATGGCCAGCGACCCGATTTCCTTATCCAGGCCCAATGCCTTAGCGCCATTGATTGTCGCCATTTGTAACGCTATCATGGCCGGAACGGCGCTGGCATCGTTAGCCACCGCCTTGGCCAATAATGCTGCCGTGCGCATTTCCCCCAACATGTCCAGGTCGTTATTACTGGCCGCGCCATCGGTACCCAAAGCGACATTAATACCGGCATCCAAACAACGGGCAATAGGACAAAAACCGCTGGCCAACTTTAAATTAGATTCCGGACAATGCACGATATGAGCATTGGCTGCTGCAAACTGGTCGATTTCGGCGTCACTGAGCTGGGTCATGTGTACCGCTACGAATGATGAATTTATCAAGCCCAACTCCTGCAAACGTTGCAAAGGGCGTTTGCCAATTTCTGTATGGGCTTGTTCAACTTCGTGCAGCGTTTCATGTACGTGCATGTTAACAGGCAAGCCCAATTCATCGGCCAGCTTTTTAATCTTCCGTAAAGGCGCATCGGAAACCGTATACGGCGCATGCGGCGCGAACGCCACTGAAACCAACGACTGATGCAACAGGTATTCACGCAAAGCCAGACCTTTTTCAATATAGGCCTCACTGTTTTGCGCATAAACCGTGGGAAAATCAATCACCACCAAGCCCACATTAGCACGCAACCCGTGTTGTATCGCTTGCTGAGCGGTCGTTTCAGGAAAATAGTACATATCATTAAAACAGGTCGTACCACTCAAAATCATTTCGGCGATGGCCAGATCGGTGCCGTCTTTAACAAAAGACTCACTCATCCATTGATGTTCCAGTGGCCAGATATGATTTTGCAACCAGTCCATCAACGGCAAATCATCGGCAATGCCGCGCATCAAACTCATCGCCGCGTGGGTATGACAATTGACAAACCCCGGCATTAACGCATGTTGGGTCAAATATTCGGTAGTAATGCCTTGGTATTTTTGCTTGGCTTCGGGTGTTGGCAGAATGTCGATAATCCTGCCCTCATTCATCACCAGACTGTGGTAATCATAGGTTACGGCGGAAGGTTCAACCGGTATAATCCACCGGGCGTGAATAAGCGTATCAACTATCATGGGCGCATCCTGTAGTAAGTCGCCAGATTATAACTTTTTACTCTTGATTGTGATAACAAATGACAACAGCCCAAAAATTGACAGTACAAGCCTTGCAATGGACAGGTACCGCACTAAAGATACTCGATCAGCGCCAACTACCGGCAACAATCATCTATGACGAATACACCGATGCCAAAGGTGTGGCAGAAGCCATTGCCACCATGCGCGTGCGTGGTGCGCCCGCCATCGGCATTGCCGCCGCTTACGGCGTGGCATTGTCAGCTTATCAGCATTATTCGGGGACAGATGGACGCTGGCGGGAAAAAGTCACCGCTGACATCGAACTACTGGCAAAATCCAGACCGACAGCGGTCAATTTATTCTGGGCGCTGGATAAAATGCGCTCAGTGCTTAATGCACAACAGGATAATCCCTTAGCCTCACTCACTGCCTGTGCCGGAAAAATTCACGCCGATGACATCGCTGACAACCACGCCATGGGCGAACTCGGTGCTGACCTGCTGATCGGTGCGAAAGGTGTGTTGACCCATTGCAATACCGGCACTTTAGCAACCGGTGGTTATGGCACAGCGCTGGGTGTTATTCGCAGTGCTTATCAACGCCAACCCTTGGCCATTTACGCCGGTGAAACCCGACCTTGGTTGCAAGGCGCACGCCTAACAGTTTGGGAATTATCGCAAGACGGCATACCCGCCACCTTAATCGCCGATTCCGCTGCGGCCTGGCTGATGCAATCCGGCGCTATCGATTGGGTTATCGTCGGTGCCGACCGCATCGCCCGCAATGGCGATACTGCCAACAAAATTGGTACGTATTCGCTGGCAGTGCTAGCGAAACAGCATGGTGTCAAGATGATGGTGGTTGCACCAACCACCACGTTAGATGGCAGCATTGCCAGTGGTAAGGAAATACATATCGAGCAACGCCACCCAAATGAACTGTTACCGGCGTGGTATTCGGAACAAACTTCACTGGTTAGCGCCTGGAATCCAGTATTTGATGTTACGCCGGCAACATTGATTGACGCTATTGTCACGGAACGGGGTGTGGTGCTGAATCCTGCTGAACACGGTATTCCCTCAGCATGGCTAGTTTGACTTAGGTGATTTCCACGAAAGAATATCCCCAATGAAACCTTATTTGTCCACGGAAGGCACGAAAAACACGAAAAAATATACGTAGAAATATTATGTTATT
>SBAV01000510.1 GCA_005239965.1 Methylobacter tundripaludum | reverse complement strand
TCAGTTGGATGTGCTGGCGGGTAAACAATCGTTGGTTGACTTGCATCCCCGCTGCCGCCGATTTAATTGGAGCAATGTCAGAAAAGCTGTTGTATTTAAGATAGTTTTGTTTAACCAGCCAATCCATGCAGCTGGAGATCACGGTGTTGGCGTAATTAACCGAACGCACTGATAACACCGTTGTTTCTTTATTTTTATTAGACGCCCGGTATTGGAACGGCTTCCAGCATCCGTGTGCTTTTTTGTTGGTGGGAATCGTGGACACCCAGCGGCTGTTATCGGCTTGTAAATTTTTTATGAACGTAATGTAGGCATGGCAATCATCGGTATTCAATGACGAAAATGCCTTGCCGCGCTCGATAACCGCCCACAGCAGTAAACGTTCCAGCTCCTTTTGATAGGATTGGCGGGTTTTGGGATTTGCGCCTTTAACGCCCAGCCAGCTTTTAATGGCTTCAAGGTCATTACTGGCATTGATACGGCAGGTTTCAGCCGCGCGGTTTTCACCCTCGCTGCCGTTTAAGCTGCGTGGTATCACTACCAGGCCAAATGATGCCAGATTATCCAGTGCTGTCGTCTCTGTTGCTTCTAACGCCATAGTGTATTTTTAACCTGCTGGCGGCTAACTGTTTCCTGGCTCATGCGCTTGTCGGCGGGTATAACGGTGTTTTACCCCGGCTGGAAAATATTCAGGATCGGCAAATAGCCGCTGGGTAACACGGGGCGCTTTCCGGTCCTCTGGCGTGTAATTGGCGAACTCGCTGTTCAAACGTAACAATTGCGTTCGAATGGAGGCAGCAATCACAGGGGCCATTTCAGGCGCAGTCTCAATACCGGGCAACAGCTCCACGGTAATGTGCAGGTATTTGTCGCCTGCTTCGGTTTCCTGTGTTTCCAGCACGAATTTGCCGGTCACCCAAGCCATGATTTCCGGTTGTTCCAAACCCACGGTGACATTCTCTGGATAAATATTGGCACCGTAATAGGACACGGTAAAGTCCGCGCGCCCAAATACATACACAAACGGCAAGTTGCGCGGCTGAAAATTTTCATCCAGTCCTAACTCGCTGAGAGAATCTACCCCCTGCCCTTTCAGGAAACGCCACATCTCATCGAAACCCAGTATGCCGCCCTTGTCGGCAATGTGATAGCGTATTAAGGGTACGCTGTTCTCCCCGGAAACCACCAGCGTACCCTCGTGTGTTTCGAAAAACCTACTGGTCGGATCGTATTGAACCAACGTTGGCAACCGTGATTCACCGAACAGGCTACGGGCCGCATCGGGATGCTGGGCCAGCCAGCGGCGTATGGCGATACTGAACGGTGTTTCATTACCGAGCACGCCGCCGTCGGCAGTGCCGTATAACGAGGCGGAATCATAACAAGGAGACTTCGATCCTATCAGTTGTCCCATTAAACTGCGCCACTCTTCGCTGAACACCTCGCCGGCAAAGACCAGCTTGGGGTGATAACTTGCCCAGTCGATGCCCTCGGCGGCACCTGCATCAATCACGTCCTTGACGAAGGGCGGGTAGCCCAGCAACACCGTTTGGTCGAAATGGGGCGCCAGCTCGCGTACCACCCGGAATATTTCCGCCTTGTTGTTGCCGGGCGTCGCCACCATCAAAGGATAGCCCTTGCGTGCCAAATGCCAGCAGCACGATGTTGTGTACAAGCCGCCTACCCAGTTGCCCAACGCGAAGCACACCACGGCCAGGGTGCTGCGTTCATGGACACGGAAACCGTCGTAAAATACCTGTTCGAAACGCACAGCGACATCCCGTTCATGCGTGACAGAGCGCGGCCAGAAAGTCGGTTGGCCGGTGGATCCGGAAGACACCGCCACTCGGTCAGAACCTTTGAGGCTGCCTCCCTGGCAGCGTTCCGGCAAGGGATAGGCCTGCATGTAATTGGCCTTGTTCATTAGGGGTAACGCATGAAACGCCGCATAGGTAGTAATCTTTCCTGGGTTTACGCCGCGTGATTCCAGAAATTGGCGATAGGCAGGAACCTCTGCCACACAACGGTGAAACAGGGCCAGAACCTTGCCTTCGGGATTGGTAGCCTGGGGTTCAGCTAAAAGCCTGTCCAGCGGCGTGGCGATAAAGCGATAAAAAACGTCGTCGGCTGGAGGCGTAAGCAAATTGGACATGGAAAACTACCTGACGAAAAAAATACTTAAAGTAATGGCAACGGTATACGGAACAACTGGAAGAGTCAATCCCTGCGATGCTGTTGATGGCTAGATTGAGAATTGCTGGCTCTCATATGCAGCATTGACAGCTTGCAAGGAATCTCTTATTCTTTACTATTATAATAATGTAAAGAATAAGACGTATGCCAAAAGTAAGTGCAAAAAGACAAATTACTATTCCCATAAACCAATGCCAGGCATTAGGTATTGAACCAGGTGATGAAGTGGAAAGTTTTGTTGTTGATGGGCAATTAACCTTCGTGAAGAAGGTTGCCGGTGCTGCAAAAGGATTGCTCAGCCATGTGCAAGCCCAAGGCTCTATGACTGATGAAGAATCTTTGCAGAGTGTAATACGTGATTGCGATTGATACCAATGTCCTGCTGAGATACCTGCTGAATGATGACAAAAACCAAGCAACCAGCGCTGAACAGTTGATTAATGGGAAAGATGCCGTATTGGTCACGGATGTGGTGTTGGTTGAAACCATCTGGACGCTGAAGGGGAAAAAGTATCAACTGGAGAAGGCTGATTTGGTTACGGTGATACGGGCCTTGTTCAAAGAGCCTAATATCCGTTTTGAGAATGGACAGGTGGTTTGGTTGGCACTGCATGATTACCGCAATGCACAAGCTGTCAATGGCAAAATGGCTGATTTTTCAGATGCGTTAATAGTGAACAAGTCCAAATTCATCGCCAGTGAAAAATCAGTTGAGCTTAATGGCGTTTATACCTTTGATGTTGCAGCACAACAACTTCCAGGAACCAAAGCACCGTAGGATTTTTGTAATTATTCAGACCCCTCCGATTTTTAACCCCTCACCCTAGCCCTCTTCCCAACAGGGAGAGGAAATTTAAGGTGGGGGTCTGAATAATTACGGATTTTTAAGAGGCTAAAAACAGGCTTTAGAACAATGATATTGATGGCGTTGAAAACAACTCGAACGATGGGCTTCCCTTCGTTGAGCACAGTCCTTTAGTTGGCAAGTCTTGGCTTAACCATCAAGTATTCATCCAGCAGCCGATCGGGTTACCCAGGTTCATGCCCTTATCCTCAAAACGTACCCCAAATACCCTGCGTTCCGGTTCTTCTTCCACATAACCCACCACGGCAATGACCCCACGTGTGCCCTCACTGCCATTAAGTTAACGAAAAAAGTCCCCTCTCCTGCTGGAGAGGGCTAGGGTGAGGAGGATAAAATCAACAAGTTAAATTTCCCCTCATCCCAGC